>CADBNG010000078.1 GCA_902795985.1 uncultured Lachnospiraceae bacterium | reverse complement strand
TTTGACCGCAAGCTTCTTGGCGAACTGTATTACGAAGGAACTTCCTATGAATTCAATTTTTCAAAATTCTGGATGTTCCCGGGCACGGCGTTCAAATCCTGGGAAACGGACAGGAAGATTTATTGGAAAGTCCGACAGGAAAACGCCCGTTACGTGATGAAAACCGACGTCGAATGCAAAAAAGAACATATGCTGTTCATCAATTATGAAGCGCCGAACGGAAAGAAGCTTCATAACCGTCTCTGGAACGGCGGGGACGGCAAAGGACGGGTTCGTCTGTACCGGAAGGGGAAAAACGGACTGATCCTGATCGATGATATGGATGCGGCGAATATCGGATGCGAATACGGAGAGTATGATCCGGAATGAACTGTTATACAGTGAGCAGGATCCGGAAAAAGCTTTAATGAAGGCTGTATTGGGATGCTTTTCAGCTTTCCCGGAGTTTAACAGCGCTGGCGGCCCTGCGCCGCCGGCCTTCCGACATGGCAGCGTAATGCCGTTTGGTTGTATTGACGTCTTTATGGCCCAGTACGTCCGCAACGAGATAAATATCACCGGTTTCCTCGTATAACTGCGTGCCGTACGTGCTGCGCAGTTTATGCGGGGTTATTTTTTTGCTGCCGGTAATGGCCTGAGCGTATTTTTTTACCAGGTTTTCCACAGCTTTGACCGAGATACGGCGGTTCTGGGACGACAGGAAAAGAGCGTTTTCGTGGCCTTCGATCGTTTTCATCTTTTCCCGCTGATCCATATAGTCCGACAGGGCTTTTTCCACTTCGGACCCGAAATAGACCATCATTTCGTTTCCGCCTTTACGAATTACATGGACACACCCGTTGCGGAAATCCACGTCTTTCATGTCCAGTCCCACACATTCGGATACACGAATTCCGGTGCCGAGCAGGAGAGTAATAAGCGCAAGATCCCGGACCTTTGTTTTCTCATAGTAAGCCTTCTGATGGCCGGAAAGGTTTTCACCGGCGTTTTCGATATAATCCAGCAAAGAAGCCACTTCACCGGCGTCAAGACGGATAATTTCCTTCTGATGAAGCTTCGGCATGTCAATCAGAAGGGTCGGATTGGTTTTAATCAGTTCCCGCTTGAAGAAATAGGCATAAAAAGCCCGTAGGGCCGACATTTTACGTTTAACGCCTTTTTCCCCGTTGGTAATCAGCTGGTCCGTTTCCGGCTGCTTGTAAGCCTTCAGGTATTCCATATATTCCTCAAGGTCCAGAGCCGTGATATTATCCAGCACATCAAGGGAAAGATCTGCGGGGGAACAGCCGCGGTAAAGAGGATTTTCTTCGCAGAGAAACTGGAAGAAAATTCGGATATCGTAAGCGTATTTCACGCGGGTGCTGGCCGATGTGGTCTGTGCAATACCGCGGAAAAAATCCCGGGAAAAACTGGGAAGCGTTTTTAAAACTTCCCGGAGCTTCAGGGTATAGTCAATATCGGTTTGTTCGTGAAATGTTTTTTGTACCGGCATAGCTGTATGGATAATAATGGTTAAATGATTGAATCAGTTGCTAACAGAAGGAAAGGTACGGAAAAGCGGTTACAGACGCTTTCGGGCTTAAACAGGCCTTTTTTCGCTTCTAACTATTCGTAAAACCTGCGTTTTCCGAATAGTTATGTTTCTCTCAGTATACTCTCTTTTCCCGATAAAGGCAAGGGAACATTCCCCTTTTTCAAAGAAAAGTTATACCGGTCAGCAGAGTTTTCACTATAACACCGGTATAACTTCCTGCCCGCAGTTCTTTCACGGCCATACTGCCGTACTTACAGATTTTCAGGATCGATCTGCTCGCCGTCGCGCCAGATTCTTTCCAGATCATAAAAGATCCGGTTCTCGTCATCAAACAGATGCAGAACGATGTCGCCGTAATCCATGAGGATCCAGTTGCCGTTTAAGTATCCCTCGATGTTTTTCGGCTCGAATCCGATTTTGCCAAGACGTTCTTCGACTTCATCCGCCATGGCCTGAAGCTGGTTGCGGTTGGAACCGCCGGCAATGATGAAATAATCCGCGATAACGGATATTTTTTCGATATTGATGACTTTGATATCACTGGCCTTCTTCTCTTCCAGGGCTTCAACGGATACTTTCGCTTTTTCTCTTGCGTCTGCCATGAATGATGTTCTCCTTTCGCGGAAACTTGAAACGGAACAAATGTTCCGAATATCGATATTAGTGCTTCTTTCGGTTTTACTCCCTGTTTTTGATCAGCTTATGATAATATTCATAGGCTTCGATCGTAGTCGGGTCCATGTCTTTTCCGGATGTACGGATATACGAAACACAGCTGGCCATAATAGCTTCGCAGCAGCGGTCCGGATCCGAAAAGGCAAGCCTGCGGATTTCCGGGTCGATCGTTATTTCCTCATCACGGTTGGGTTCAATGTAGTCTGCAATATAAATTATCTGATCCAGAACGGTCATTCCGGGACGGCCTGTCGTGTGCCAGCGTATTGCGGAAAGGATTTCTTCGTCGGTAATCCCGTAGTCCCTTTGAGCAAGCAGGACACCCAGTTTGCTGTGAAGAAGGGATAAATTCACTTTTTCGATATCGGACACTTCGATTCCGTTCTGTTCACAAAGAGCAAGCCGCTGACTGGCGGGAACCCATTTGGCGCAGTCATGAAGCAGGCCGGCAAGACGGGCTTTTTCCACGTCGTATCCGAGGGCCATAGCCATTGCGGCGGCAGTAAAGGAAACTCCCATCGTGTGACGGTAACGTACAGTATCCAGTGTCTGGGAAAGCTTCTCTTCTATTATCTTCCAGTCATTCTGCAGCAGCATCGTTTTCCTTCCGGTAAATATTCTGATTCAGAATATAGGTATGAACGGATTCGGGGACAAAATAACGGATGCTCCGGCCTTCCGCGATCCGCTTACGGATTTCGGAGGATGAAATCTGGATATCCGGGCATTGGATTCCGATAAAATCCCCGGAGAAGCGTTTCCGGTTTTCTTCCAGCTGGGATTCAAAAGCGGCCTGATCACAGTCCGGGCGGTCGGCAGCTACGATATGGGCCTGCCGGACGATCTCTTCGGGATGGTACCAGGAATGGAAAGTTTCCAGGGAATCCTGACCGATAATGAAATAATAATCTTCGTCCGGAAAACGCTCATGCAGTTTTTTCAGTGTTTCGCAGGTATAGGAATAATCGGACGATTCCATTTCGATCCGGCTCATGCGGAAATGAGGATCTTTTTCAATGGCAAGCCGGACCATTTCCAGCCGCTGTTCATCCGTTGCCCCGGAACGGTTCTGCTTATGCGGGGGCCTTCCGGCAGGAATAAACAGTACACTGTCCAGACCCAGCTGTTCGTATGCGGACTGGGCCAGAATCAGATGTCCGATATGGGGAGGGTCAAACGTTCCTCCCATAATGCCGGTTCGTTTCAGTGCACTCAT
Organism: uncultured Lachnospiraceae bacterium; assembly: GCA_902795985.1. The sequence continues at coordinate 3,861 of CADBNG010000078.1, read as the reverse complement.
TTTGATTTCTTTCTGTCCGGATCAATCCGGCGGTCTTTGGGATCTTCCGCCGGACGGAAAAGAACGATTCTCCGTCCGATCGTCTGGACCACTTCCGACTGTGTGCGCTCAGAAAGGGCTTCTGCCAGCATTTTAACATCATCGAAGCAATTATTCAAAACCGCGATTTTAATCAGCTCACGGGCCGCCAGCGCTTCCTCCGTGGATTTTACGACTTCCGGCGTCAGGGAATCCTTGCCGATACGGACCACCGGGTCAATGGTCATGGCAAGACTCTTTAAATTCGCACGCTGTTTACTGGTCATATCGGATCACTCCTTGTTATTCATTATAAAAATCAAACTGCCAGCCGTAAATCCGGACCGTGTCGCCTTCCTGGATGCCGGCAGCGATCAGATCATCATGGATTCCGCTTTCTTTAATGAAGCGCTGGAAAAAGGCAAATCCCTTTTCGGATTCCAGATTTGTATATCCGAGCATGCGTTCCACCTTCGGGCCTTCCACCAGATAGGCTTTTTCCTTCGGATCATAAGTCACCGTATAGGGAAGGTCTTCCTCGATCAGTTCCGCCTCGGGATCGTATTCCGGTTCAAAAACCATTTCCTCCGCAGGCATGGCGTCCAGCTGCTCTTTCACATAATACAGAAGTTCCCTGATTCCGGTGCCGGCAACCGCAGAAATCGCGAAAACGGGAATTCCCTCACCGGAGAATTCCTCTTTCAGTTTTTCAAGAATCTGCCGGCATTCTTCCTCCGGCACCGCGTCAATTTTATTGGCGGCGATAACGCAGGGCTTTTCCAGCAGCATCGGATCGTATTTTTCCAGTTCCCGGCGGATTTCCCGTACATCGGACAGGGGATCTCTCCCGTCTGTGGACGCGATATCCACCAGCTGGATAAACATACGGTTTCTTTCAATATGCCTGAGGAAACGATGACCCAGGCCCGCGCCTTCCGAAGCGCCTTCGATCAGGCCGGGAGTATCCGCGATGACAAAACCGGCGCCGTCCCCGAGGTCAACAACCCCGAGATGCGGCTGAAGCGTCGTAAACGGATAATTGGCAATCTTCGGCCGCGCATTGGTCACGGCGGAAAGGAACGTGGATTTTCCCGCGTTCGGAAACCCGATCAGTCCGACATCCGCGATCAGTTTCAGCTCAAGAATGACTTCCAGTTCTTTTGCGCTTCCGCCGGGGGAGGCATATTTCGGAGCCTGCATGGTGGGAGTGGCAAAATTCATATTGCCGCGGCCGCCGCGCCCGCCTTTCAGAAGAACGGTACGTAAGGTGTCTCCGGACATGTCGGCAATGACTTTTCCGCTCTGCGCTTCTTTTATAACGGTGCCTTTCGGTACTTTTAATATAATGTCGTCTCCGTTGGCGCCATGACATCTTCTCTTCTTTCCTTCTTCTCCGTCGCCTGCGGAGTATTTCCGATGATGACGGAAACCGGAAAGCGTATTCAGACCGGGATCCACTTCGAAAATGACGTCGCCGCCTTTGCCGCCGTCTCCACCGTCCGGTCCGCCGTCCGGAACGTATTTTTCGCGGCGGAAACTCACGTGTCCGTCTCCGCCTTTTCCGGAACGAAGGATAATCTTTACGGTATCAGAAAACATGCTTTCCCCTTTTCTGGCAAACCACACCTGCAGAAAAAATCCGGGCTGTTACGAATACCGCAACAGCCCGGAATCATCGACTTATTCCGCCTCCGTCTCAACCGGAATGACAGAAACCTGCTTTTTGTCTCTGCCTTTCCTCTGGAATCTGACGATTCCGTCGGCAGTGGCGTACAGCGTGTCATCACGGCCAAGACCGACGTTCAGGCCGGGATGGATTCTCGTCCCGCGCTGTCTGTAAAGAATATTTCCTGCTTTTACGAACTGACCGTCTGCTCTTTTGGCTCCGAGACGTTTGGACTCGGAATCACGTCCGTTCTTTGAGGAACCCATTCCCTTCTTATGAGCGAAGAACTGAAGATTCATTTTCAACATGTCAGTTGACCTCCTCAAATATCATATCAACAAATTCAGCGGTCTTCGGGTCGTCTTCTATCCCCGAAAGACCGAGGATCATGGACCGCATCAGCAGATCCGCTTCCGGTGTGGGAGCATCGACGAAATCCGCCCTTATATAAACGTTGTCTTCATCGGCTTCCACGTCCATGGGACAGCCGGCAAGTTCCGTAATGGAATTAATCGTATTGATTACCAGGACGGATATTGCGGCACATACAATGTCGCTGCCTTCTTCGGCATATCCCGCATGGGATTCGCATTCAAATCCCCGGAAAGTTTCCTGATGCCGGTAAATGGTGATCCTTGTCATGATCAGGCCTGGATCGATTCGATCCGAACTTTGGTAAACAGCTGTCTGTGGCCGTTTTTCTTGTGGTAACCTTTTTTCGGTTTGTACTTGTAAACGACAACCTTGCGGGCTTTGCCCTGCTCGGTGACGGTCGCGTTGACTTTCGCTTCCGCTACGTCGGATCCGACTTTCATCGTTCCGTTGTCGCTGATGGCAAGTACCTGATCGAAAACAACAGCATCTCCGGGCTCTCCGGCGATTTTTTCTACGGAAACAAAATCACCTTCAGCAACCTTATACTGCTTTCCACCGGTAGCAATAATCGCGTACATTTCTGCTCCTCCTGTCTTCAATCTCGCCAGACTTTGGTGCTGCGCAGGCAGACTTCAACCTCTCTGAGCGGCTAACTATTGAATAATAGCACGCGGATAATGTTATGTCAAACAAAAAGTTTCAAATCATAACAGAAATCCGGTTCTTTCGGACGGTAACAGGACCGGTGAGGAAAATGCCGCGGATCATCACTGCTTAACGGATGTATTCTTCAGCTTTTGCTTCGGATATATTCATCAATGGCTTCCGCAGCGTCTTTTCCGGCGCCCATTGCCAGAATGACCGTTGCGGCGCCTGTGACCGCGTCGCCGCCGGCATATACTCCTTTACGGGAGGTGGAGCCGTATTCGTCCATCGTAATAATGCAGCCCTTCGGATTAACGAGAAGGCCTTCCGTCGTATTGGAAATCAGCGGATTCGGTGTGGTTCCGAGGGACATAATAACCATGTCGCAGTCCATATGGTATTCGGATCCCTCAATCGGGATGGGACGGCGCCGTCCAGATTGATCCTGTTCGCCCAGTTCCATCCGGATACAGTCGATGCCGGTCACCCACATGTTTTCATCATGATGGATACGTACGGGAGCGGTCAGATAATCAATGATAACCCCTTCGTCTACAGCGTGCTGAATTTCCTCAATACGGGCAGGAAGCTCCGCTCTGGTGCGGCGGTAAACGATATGGACTTCCGCGCCAAGACGCAGTGCCGTTCTTGCCGCATCCATTGCCACATTTCCGCCTCCGATAACCGCGACCTTTTTTCCGGTATAAAGCGGTGTATTGGAATCCTCCCGGAACGCCTGCATCAGATTGGAACGTGTCAGGTACTCGTTGGCGGAATAAACGCCGTTGGCGTTTTCTCCTTCAATTCCCATAAAGATGGGCAGGCCGGCACCGGTGCCGATAAAGACTGCTTCAAAGCCTTCCTCAAACAGTTCATCGATAAACGCGGTTTTTCCGACGATGGTATCGGTTTCGATTTTAACGCCCATTTTGCGGACGTTTTCGATTTCCTTATCCACGACGTCGATCTTCGGAAGACGAAATTCCGGAATTCCGTAAATCAGGACGCCGCCGGCCTTGTGAAGCGCTTCAAAGATGGTGACGTCATAGCCCATGCGGGCCAGGTCTCCGGCGCAGGTCAGTCCGGCAGGGCCGGATCCGATAACGGCGACTTTATGGCCGTTTTTCTCTTCTGCCACCGGGGGGATTTTCCCTTCT
>CADBNG010000077.1 GCA_902795985.1 uncultured Lachnospiraceae bacterium | reverse complement strand
GAATCCTTTTCCCCTTATCTGCTGCACACCTATGATGAAGAAGGCCGCATTACGGGGGATACCGAACCTCTGGCAGCGAATATCGCCGGAGAGAACCACACGATTAACAACAAAGCGTTTAAAAAGGAGATTGTCCGCCTGTACGCGGCCCTTATCGGCTGTCCCTTTGACGCGCTGTGGCAGAGAGAGCGCCGTGCCCGGACGAACCGGCTGCTGACCCTTGCCGGCGCCGGCATCGCGGTCATGGCGGTATTTCTCGGGGTTGTTTTAAACCGCAATGCCCGGATTGAAGAGCAGAACCGGCAGATCCTCGCCCAGAACGACCAGATTACGGAGCAGTACAACCAGATCGTGGAACAGAACGATCTGATCACGGAGCAGAACGGGAAAATTGAAGAGCAGAACCAGGAGCTTCAGAGCCAGCTTTCCGCGGCTCTTGCGGATTCCGGCCTGACGAAGCTGAAGCAGCATGACTTAAGCGGCGCGTTATCCGATGCGCTGCGGGCCGTGGAAAACGAGGATCCGGCCATTTACGATCATCGCGCGGAAAGACTGATGACCGACGCCCTTGGCGCATATCAGTATAATCGTCTCCAGACGTCCGTTGTCTATTCCCAGTCCACGGAAATTGAGGGACTTGCGGTCACGGATGATGGCCGCCATGTTCTGATCACGGATGCGGCCGGCTTAGTGAGATGCCTGGATTCCGAAAGCTGCGATGTTCAATGGGAATATGAGTCGGGCGATGCAAAGGTCCGTTTATATACGGAGAATCAGGAAGACCGGATCCTGGTCAAAACCGTGGACTCCCTTTGCTGTCTGGACGTGAACGGCGGAAACCTGCTGTGGACCTATCAGAACCGGGAATCCAGCGGTAATTATTTCCAGGCCGTTTCCGGGGACGGCAGCCTTTTCGCGGTACTCGACCGGCCGGGAGACAGCGTTTTCTACAGTGACGACCCCTTTGCCCTTGTTTTCCTGGAGACAAAAAGCGGCAGGGAGATCGGCCGGGCTCCGATTGTGCTGGAAAATTTCAAAATCACTGTCACCACGTACGACGAAGTATTTGAATACGGCGGCGCCTTTTCGTCCGACAACAGTGCCTTTGCCTGCGTCCTGATCGGAGAGGAAAAGGAACAGTCGGATCGCCTGAATCTGGCTTTCCGGATCAATCTGGAGGATTTTTCCGTTACGAATCTGTTCTACAGGAACAGCATGCAGATCATTTATGGGGTGGAAACGGATCCTTCCGATGAATCGGTGTTTGTCGTCGGGTTTTCGGTGGGTTCCGGCGGCATCGATACCATTCAGTGTACGAAGGACGGGGAGGAATATGAATTTGATGATAAAACCATTGCCGGCGATATCAGCTCTCCCGGCGGCATCACCGGGTGGATGAGGGAAGATTTCCGGAACAGCTGCCCGTGCCTTTTCACCGACAATAAGGTCTATATTTTCTGCGACAACAGCATTTATATTCTGGACAAGAAAAAGAATGACCTGATGCGCAATTATGCCCTCAGCGGTAGAATTGTCACTTCCTATTGGCTGGATAAGGAAAACGGCTCGATGGAGCTTTTCTCTTCCGACGGGTATGTCATAAATTACGGGTTTGACACGACTCTTGATTCGGTGCTGAACAACATGAGCGGAAACACTATTAGCCAGGGAGGCATTCTCCTGGCCGCTCCGGTTACGAAAGGGCTGTTCGGAGGAACGGAAGGGAAATGCCTTACCGTTTCGGAGGAAATGCCAGGACGGATTCTGTGCACCCGCTACATTACGGATCCGAACTGCCGGTATTATGATCTGGCAGGGAAGGATTATGACCATACGAACGGACTGATCCTTCCCCCCTGGAGCGAAGACGGCCTGTTCGTAACGAACGACCATGAGGTCACCGTATTCGAAAAGGAAACAGGGAACGTAAAAAGCCGAACGGTTTATGAAGAGCATCTGCTTGTTGATGATATCCTTCCGATGGAAGACGGAAGCCTGCTTATACAGAACCGCAGACTGTATCCGGACGGGAAAGAGGAAGACTATACGGAAAAGATCGGACTGGATACCTATACGTCAGCGGCTCCCGCGCATCATGTGCGTCTTGCCGACGGGCGGATCCTTTCATGGTGTGATACCTCCTGCGACTTTCTTACCTATGATCCGTTTGTCTATCCTTTTGAAGGCCGGCCTTATCTTCTGACGGTCTGGACCGACGGTGAAGCGGATCCGGCGTCAGCGGATCCCGAAACGGCTCTGATGATCCGTTACGATTATTCCACGCTGCCGGTTTTTGCCGGAGGAAGGAACGGATATATCCTGACATACGGAATCCGGGATAGTTTAAGCGGAAAACAGATGTCGGGATCGGAGGCTCCGGCCTTCTGGGCTTATAATGCTGGTGACGGCAGTATCTCTTCTCTGGAAAACCGGTATCCGGATTCCGGGCTTCTTTCCCTTGAGCCCGGCACGGAGAAGCCCCTGATGGAGGCAGCGTATGAAGACGGTACGGTCTGTATTTATAATCTGGAGACAGGCGAATGCATCCCCGCTGAAAAGGAGTATACGGTCGGGGAAGTCGCTGCGGTCTGTTTTGCCGAGGGGGATGAGTATCTTCTGGTGGTCACCGCTGCCGGCCGGCTGGATATTTACGAAACCGCAGACATGAAAACCGTTTACTCGGATACACCGGAGCTCTATAAAGAATATGTCCTGAACAACAATCTTTCATTCCAGAAAATGAAGGCGGCGGCGGTTAAAGACAGCGGGGATCTTCTGATTTTTACACAAAGATACGGCGACAGGCTTGCCCTTCAGATGGATACGGATACCTGGACGCTGACCGGCACCTCAGAGCAGGTACACAGTTACGATCCGCAGAGCGGCCGTCTGTTCGGTTATACCGGATCCGGTGTTTTGTCCTTCCCGGTGTATGATCTGGATTCCCTGAAGGAACTGGCGGCGAAAGAAGCCGGATAAAGGCTTTCGCAGTACCGCGTTACAGCCTTGCCCGCGCGGCGGCGTGGATGATAATGTCCGTCAGGAGGCCGGTCCGGGGATTGCCGATCCGTTTTTCTTCCAACACCAGCTCGATGACCGGATTCGTGCCAAGACCCTGGAATTCCGCCCGATCGCGGATCG
>CADBNG010000076.1 GCA_902795985.1 uncultured Lachnospiraceae bacterium | reverse complement strand
TCCGACAGGAATTCATGCCTCTTTGCTCTTTCGTATCCGCTGTTTCACCGCTTTATGCACCATCACGTATACCGCGCTGACGCCGATGGAAACGGCGGCAACGGCAATCTTGATTGCAATGTCCTTTGGCTGATCCGGAGCAACAGGAAAGCCGTAAAGCTGACTGCTGACAACATCCAGCAGACTGTTGGACAGACATCCTTTTGTATACAGCCAGAGTTCGGCGAGCATGATAAAGCAGTAATGTATGCACAGAATCCACAGACTGTTTCTGCCAAGCCAGCGGAAGGCTCTGTTCAGCAGCGGTATCTTATCCACCAGTCCCGCTGCCCAAAGCGTGCCGATGCATCCGGTGACGGCGATCAGGAAAGCGGTCAGCACTCCATACCATGCCCCATCTTCAATATACTGAACGACGCTGGTGCGCGCTGATCCGGGGAATACCCGGTTCAGGATCTCCGCTGCCGCCAGCATCAGAAGGCCTGCTGCGATCCACAGGGCGCTCAGCTTTTCTCCCAACTTTTTCTCACCCAAATACGCGCCCAGCAGCATAATCGCTGCCGCATAAGGAGCCAGATCGACAAACCAGACAAGCGTACCTTTCTTCAAAACATCGATCACGATGGCCGCCGCAACGAGCACCGCAACGGCAATCAGGGTTCTGCGCAGACTCGTCCTCGTCTTTTCGACCAGCGCAAAGAAAATAATCGATGCTGTAAAAAGCGCTGCAAGGAACCACATCGGTGTACACATGAGCATGTTCAGGGCATCTGCCTTCAAAATTGCAAGCCATAAAGCACCCCTTGTCGGCAGATAGGTATAGGACATCATGGAGATCTGCTTCACCAGCCCCGCATAGACCGGAAAGAACAGATTGCACACAGCACAGAAGGCAAAATACGGAATCAGCAGTGCAACTACGCGCCTTCTGAGATTTCTCCCATAGCTCCGGCCGGATTTGTACGTGTACCCGGAGAGAAAGAAAAACACCGGCATGGAAAAGGGAAGAAAATCACCCAGAATATCCGAATTGGCAAACCAGGCATGGGAAAGCACGACGGCAAGGATCATCATGCCTTTGGCAACATCCACATAATCCAGACGCATCCTGCGTTCCGGCATAATGACCGGGTTCTGCTCTGTCATCTCAAGACACCTCCGTTCTGTAAGGCGCTGCATTCTCCTTTTACGGGTAATTATTATAGCACGTTTGACACCGATGGGGACGGAGCAGGGGGCGAAGGGGACTGTCCCCATCGGGCCAAGGGACAGAGCAGGGCGCGAAGGGGACTGTCCCCTTCGTCCTAACGGCTCCCTATCTTCTCCTCCAGCACTTCCACCGCTTTGTCAAACTGCAGATCCTCTGTTTCCGAGTTCTCCAGCTCAATATCCGGGGTAATTCCCTTTTCGTGTATGTCGTTCCCGTTCGGGGTATAGTAATGGGAAATGGTAAGGCGGACAACGCTGCCGTCGGATAAGGAATAGGCGTTCTGGACGATACCCTTTCCAAACGTTACAGTTCCGATCAGAGTGCCCAGTTCATGGTCTTTCACCGCGCCGGCGAATATCTCGGATGCGCTGGCTGTATTCTCATTCACCAGTACCGCCAGCGGAATTGTCAGCGGATTGGATCCGTCACTGTAGTACTGATTGCCGGTGCCGTCTTTTGCTTCGGTATAAAACAGGAGGCCTTCCGGCATAAAGCTGTTGAGTACGCCGTGGACCGAACTGACCAGTCCGCCCTGATTGTTTCTCAGGTCTACGATCAGAGCTTTCATGCCTTCCCCTTCCAGTTCTTTTCTGGCTTCCTCAAACTGCTTGGGCGTAACGGCGGTAAAGCTGCTGATGGCAACGTAGCCGATCTGATCGTCCAGCATGGCATAGCCCACGGAATACGCTTCCAGCGCTTCGAGCGGAACCGTAAAGGTCCGTTCCTTTTCTTCGGATTCACGATAAACCGTCAGTTCCACCGAATCCGTTTTCAGGCTGCGGATGTATTCCGCCGCTTCCGAAGAGGTCGCGTGGGAATAGTCCGTTCCGTCAATGGCAAGGATCTGATCTCCGGCTTCGATTCCGGCCCGCTGTGCCGGACCGTTTTCCGTCACCCCGGTAATAATCAGCGCGCTGTCTTCTTCCCGGTTCGAAATGGTCACCCCGATGCCCCGGTATTCTCCCTGCTGCGTCCGGTTAACCCCGTCATACTCCTCCTTTGTGAAATAGGTGGAATAGGGATCTCCCAGACCGGTCACAAGCCCCAGATACATATAATCCGCCAGCGTCTGCTTATCGATCTCGCCCAGATAATTCCGGTCAATGCAGTTTTCCAGCTCCCGGATCTTTTTATACGCGTCCATGCTGGACGGATCCTGGACACTGCCGGAAACCGGCTTCCAGATAATAATCCCGACCACAAGGAAAGCAGCCGCCAGTGCAACGGCCGCTCCCAGAAGGAAATATTTTCTTTTGATCTTTTTCGCGGATTCTTCCATTTTCTACTGTCTCGTCCGGTATCAGACCTGAAGATGTTTTCGGATGGTAAACATACTTCCGATAAAGCCGATGCCCATGCCCAGGATGATGCCCACCGGAATGAGGATCGAGAACACGCTGTTCACCGGAAGAAGGCCCGTAACGAATTCCTGCACGAAGGTAAAACGGGTCATGATGTATTCCACCGCTTTCTGATACAGGAAATACAGGGCGATCAGCGGGATTGCCGCTCCGATGAAACCGATAATAATACCTTCCAGAACGAAGGGCAGGCGGACGAACAGGTTCGTGGCGCCGATGTATTTCATGATGGCGATCTCTTCCCGTCTTACGGCAATACCGGTGGCAACCGTATTGGAAATCAGGAAGATGGAAACGGCCAGCAAAATCAATATGATGACAATGGAAACAATGGCAATCAGCTTGTTCATCGTTGAGAGCGTGGATGTTGCCTGCTGGGACTGCTCCACTCTCCGAACGCCGTCCAGTCCGCGGATGTATTCGACCAGTGAATTCTGATCCTCAATCCGGTTGACAAAGACTTCATAATGAGAGGAATTGGCCAGAGGGTTGTCCTTATTGTTCCGGAATCCTTCCGCGGCCGCTTCATTGCCTTCAAAGTACTTTTCCGAAAAATCAGCCCAGGCCTGGTCTGCGGACACATAATTACAGGATTTTACCATATCCGTCCGTCCGGCGATCTGCTGTCCGATCATGTCGATGGACGCCTGATCCAGGCCTTCCTCAAAGAAGACAGTGATTCCCACGTTGGTTTCAATGCTCTTAAGCATATAGCTGAAGTTCATAACGATGGAAAAGAACAGGCCGAACAGGAAGATGCAGGCCGCCATCGTCGCGATGGAAGCGATGGAGAACATCTTGTTTCTGCCGATATTTTTCACACCCTGACGGATGCTGTAGCCGATCGTACTAATCCTCAATGTAAGCACCTTCTTTTTCGTCGCTGATGATGACGCCTTTCCGAAGCCGGACAACGCGCTGCTGCATTGCGTTGACGATATCTCTGTTGTGGGTAACGACAACGACGGTCGTCCCGCGGGCATTGATCTCGCCGAGAAGCTTCATGATCTCAAGGGAGTTCTTCGGATCCAGATTTCCGGTGGGCTCATCGGCCAGCAGGATCTGCGGACGGTTGACCAGCGCGCGGGCCAGCGCGACACGCTGCTGCTCGCCTCCGGAAAGCTCCCTCGGAAGGGATTTGTATTTATCCGCCAGACCCACCAGCGTGAGTACTTCGGGAACATGCTTCTTGATCATACGGGTCGGCCGTTCGATCACACGCTGCGCAAAAGCCACATTCTCATACACGTTCCGGTCCTTTAAAAGACGGAAATCCTGGAACACGACGCCGAGGTTGCGCCGGAATTTCGGGATGGCCCTGCGGCTGATTTTTGACAGATTCTGATTTGCTACAATAATCTCTCCGCTTGTTGCGTCCAGCTCCTTGAGCAGAAGCTTGATGAACGTGGATTTTCCGGAACCGCTCTCTCCGACGACAAAAACGAATTCTCCCTCGTCAATATGGAGATCGATGTTGCTCAGAGCCGGCTGTCCCTTGTCGTAGCTTTTCGTTACGCCTTTTAAGGTTATCATGATTGCCTCCGAATTCTTTAATATTTTACGGATTCCAAATATTTTGTATAGCGGACCACCATCAGCGCGATACGGAAGGTAACCGCGTCTTCCAGTTTCCGCAGGTCCAGTCCCGTTATTTTCTGGATTTTATCCAGACGGTACACCAGAGTGTTTCGATGAATGTAGAGCCGGCGCGCCGTTTCCGAGACGTTCAGGTCGTTCTCAAAAAAGCGTTCGATGGTCGTTATGGTCTCCGGTTCCAGGCATTCCGAAGAATGATCTCCGAAGACTTCCCGGATAAACGTCCGGCAAAGAGGCAGCGGGAGCTGATAAATCAGCCGGGCGATTCCAAGGCTTTCGCAGGACACCACTTTTGTATCCGGCATGAAAATGTTCCCGATCTCGAGCGCCGTTTTCGCCTCCTGATAGGAACGGGCAAGATCCTTCAGATCCGTTACGAGGGGACCGCATGCCGAACGCGTTCCGCTGCCGGCTGTCTCCGCCGCTTTCTCCGCAATACGAAGCACCTCCCGGTTCTCCTCTGCTGAAATCAGTTCCGGAATAAGAACGATTTGTCCTACTTCCGCTGTTCCGACATGACATGATATCCCGCTTTCCGCAAAGGAATTGTCGATTCGGGCAAGAACGCCCGGGACCTTCTCCAGGCCGCATTCCAGCAGGATAACAGCACGGGGAGCATTTTCCGCTATATGGAGCTTTGCTGCCTTGCTGTAAATAACGGACGGTAAAGCACGGTTCAGCAGGAGATCCTTGAAGAATTCTTCCCGATCCGCCGTATCCGTTACCGCTTCCTGAAGGCAGGAAATCTGCAGTGCCGTAAGCTCCGCGATCATCTTCCAGTCACAGGATCCGGCTGCCGCTACCGCGTATTCCGTCTCTCCTTCCGACTCAACAGGAGTGACGCAAAAATGGTCCGACGGATCCAGACACCGGAAATCCCCGTTCGCGACCACGATGCGCAGACGTTCGGGAAAATCCGACGTTCCGCCGGAAGAAGCAAGAAGTTCTCCTTCTTTATCATATAATGCCAGACTTGCGCCGGTGATGCGGGAAGCACCTTCCAGCGTGTCCTGAAGGATTTTGCCGGGAATCATTTTTTGCACTCCGAAATATTTCGACCTGTTTCGAAATAGAATTTTAACATATCGTTAAAGGATGTGCAATAGATTTATACAAATTAGACAAATTGATTCCGTATTACTTGTTATCATTCACCATGAGCCGCAGTGCCTGATGCAGGTTTTTCGCGACAACATGGGAACAGGCCTCTGCTTCCTCGCCGTCAATGGACCATTTAAACGGCTCTGTGGAAACCACTTCGATTTCCGAACACTTCAGACGAATAACCCGCTCAGAAGGCTCGGTACTCACCAGACTGGTGAATGTTTCGCCCAGTTCGATCATGGTTCTGGGCTTTTTGGCCAGGGTCACTTCGAAAAGCCCGTCATCCATATCCACTTCCTTCCACGCGAAATCCTTCATTCCGCCGATGGAACGGGAATTGGAGATCATGCCGTACACAATTTTCTCCGTAAATTCTTTCCCGTTCGCCCGGATCGTCAGTTCATATTCCGGCATTTTGAACAGCCGCTTTCCGGCCTCCAGAAGATAGGCCGCATGCCCGAACATGTTTTTCAGGTTCTGATCCGTCGCATAGGATACGTCCGTAAACCATCCGAAAGCAGCTACATAAATAAAATAGCGGTCATTAAACTGTCCCAGGTCAAAGCTGTGCTCTATTCCGTTCATGATGGTTTCCGCCGCTTCCACCGGAGGCTTCGGCAGGGAAATACTGGCCGCATAATCATTCGTGCTTCCGCAGGGGATATATCCGATCGGCACTTCCGAACCGGAAAGATAGACTCCGGTCGCCGTTTCCCCCAGCGTGCCGTCGCCGCCGGCACAGACCACCATATCATAATCTCCCGAGCGCTCTCTTGCGACATTTTCCGCGTCAAGAACAGCCTGGGTCGGATGAACGGTCACTTCATAACCGGACTTCGTAAAAACATCAAGGACTTCGGCGAGGCTGGAGCCGATGGAGCTCTTCCCGGCTTTCTGGTTGTAGATGAAAAGAAGTTTTTTGTTTGTTTTCATAGAAATACCTTTTAATGAAAATGGTAAATATGAACTGCCGAATGCAGGTGCACAAACTCGGAAAGCTCCGCTTTCCTCGTTTGAGGGCGTCCGCTTTTAATACTCTCGAATGCAGGTGCACAAACTCGGAAAGCTCCGCTTTCCTCGTTTGAGGGCGTCCGCCCTATAAATCCGTCCCAGCAATACGAAGAGAATACCAGTATTCTCTTCGTATTGCTGTTCCGGATTTGCACCTGCATTCTCGGATTCAAAATCCATGCCCCCCGCTGCCGCCGGAGAAGCCGCCTCCCCCGCCGCCGCCGGAAAAGCCGCCGCCGCCACCGCCGCCGCTGGAGCGGGAAACGGGGGAATAACGGCGGGTCTGGTTAATGAATTTCGCCTGAGGCACGGTTCCGGTAACTTCCGCTTTTTTTGCGCCTTCGATCATATCCTTCATACCGGCCCGTTTCGCTCCGGAAGCGGCACGGATTACGATAAAGAAGATAATCATCGCGGCGATCAGGGCAAGAATCGCGTTGCAGATATGCTTCATCGGTTCGGCGATGGTATTACCCTGCAGAAGGGTCAGGGCCTGGTCGAATACCGCGCAGGCGCAGTCATAATACTTCTCCCGTGACGCCATCCGGTACACATTATCCGTAATGGTATTGGCCTTTGCTACCGTCACGACCTTGTTGATCGCCCCGTTTGTGGAGATGATCAGCTGACGGTAATCCATGTCGATCAGGAAGACCATTCCGCTGGCGTTGCCGAAGTTCTCGTAATAATAATTCTCAGAATAGTTCTTGGAGCCGGACCGGTCATTGGACGCGATCGTTTTGAACGCGACATTTCCATAGGCCGAGATATACTTCATCCGGTCCAGCAGGTTCTCTTCCTCCGCCTCGTCCAGAAGATCGGCATCGTCCTCCAGAATGATCAGGTAAGAAGTATCGTCATTCGTATATCGCGCCGCGGACACTTCCGCAGCCGGAATCATCGCCAGGACAGTAAACGCAAGGATAACGGCCAGAAGGCGTGAAAGGAACAATTTACGCATCTTCATCACCGCCTCTCTTTCCCAGCTGAGGAAGCTTTCGAAGCGTCAGCCGGTTATGATCTTTTATAATGTCCACGAAAGTCCAGACGGTCAATGCCAGGGCAGCAATGGCTACGGCATAATGAATGTAATCCTGATAGGGATTCCAGACAATGACCACGAGCGAAGCCACCGCGCCGAGCACCGGTTTGATAAGTCTTCCGATCTTCTCTTTCATGGGTGCGGGAAATACTTCCCCCTTTACGGAATTCTTACGGTTGGAGCGAACGACTGCCCGGACCGCAAAAAACACCAGCGCGGCAACTGCCAGCGGAATAATCATTGCCAGGATCACGCCCACATTGGCAATGCCAAAAAACGCGAAAACAATGATTCCGGCCCATTCCAGAAAAGAAAGCGACTCTTTTCCCTTAACTTTGACCTTGCCCACAGGAGTCTTGATTTCCCGGGTTTTATTAAACGCCCTCCCCTGCAGGGCCTGCCAGCCTTTGTCATCCAGATTGTTCTCCCGGGTATAGACCCGGTTCATCTGATAATTGGCAATCACCATGGCGGTAATGCCGAGGATCATGGAAATGACCAGCATAACCCGGGGCGTAAAGGTCAGGTTGATGACAAAAGATAGGAGCAAAAAGATCGGAACGGCAAGGATCAGGGACCCCACCAGGTATTTCATAACCGATACCGGAAGGTCCGCCGCGATTTTCCCGGTCTGGCCGTTCATGACCGCATAGCTGACCCGGTCGCCCTTCGGATTGCGGCCCGAAAGGAACCATACCGGGAAAAAGCCCAGCTTAATGCTTTTGACAGCAGGCTCAAAGCCTTTCTTTATTTCCTCTTCCCCGGCGTCATAGGAACTGTAATCGCCCTTATCGGCCAGTTCTTCCGCCGCGTGGTTTCTGACAATTTCCGCGGCATCCGGTTCATAGATATCGGCATCGATGTCTTTGGTGTCGGCATAATGCCCGGTCATGTAGGCCGCCCGGAACGTATCGGCTTCCGAAATATTAAACGGCGCCACCGCGTTGCTCAGGTTGTCCGCGAAAGAGGAGGAGGCATCAAATGATATTCCCTCATAATCCAGACGGATATCGGAGGACAGATCATAATGCTTCGTATAGATATAGTCCCCTTTCCGGGACGAGGTGCTGCCCTTGACCCGGAGTTTTCCTTCATAATCATAGGAATAAATCCAGTAGGGCATGTAAATGCTCCGGAACTTTTCGATCTCGCTCTCCTTCTTCATGGCGGAAGGGGCAAAGATCGCCCGGGAAAGCATTTTCTTATATGACGCGATGCAGTCTTCCCTGGACTTTTTGAAAGGAATGATCAGGTCCGGCTTCAG
>CADBNG010000075.1 GCA_902795985.1 uncultured Lachnospiraceae bacterium | reverse complement strand
GGGAGGATCCGGCGAATCCCAGCTGGATGCCGAAAAACTTGCGAAACTGACGGATGAACAGAGAAAGTGGGTTGAAGAGGAGTTCAAGCTTTTTGGCGGCGACGCTGAAACCACGGCTCAGACAATCCGGGACGAGGGCGGAGAAGCGGTTGCCTGTTTCGCGAATATCGCGGATTACGATGAAGCCGGAAAACTGATTCAGACGGCGGTGGATACCTTCGGCAGCGTGGATATTCTGGTTAATGTAGCGGGCGGCTTTGGATTTTCCCCGTTCGAAACGATGGATCCCGCATTATTTGAAAAAGTCACTTCGGTAAAGCCGAAAGGATATTTCAATACCTGCCGGCATGCGGTGCCATATATGTTGAAGAAAGGCTGGGGCCGTATCATCAACTGCACTTCCCGTGCCTGGCTGGGAGATATCATCCGCCATGCGGAATACTGCACGGCCAATGCCGGTGTTGTGGGTCTGACCCGGGCCCTGGCGGTGGAATACAGCGACTGCGGCATTACGGTCAACGCTTTCAGCCCGTTCGCGAAAACCCGGGCGTCGGTAGACCTTGCCATGTACGACAAGACCGTTCCGGAAGACGCGAAAGCCTGGACCGGAGCCGGCGGCCCGCCCACGATGGACGGAACCCCGCTTCCGGATGATTTCGCCCCGTTCATCGCCTATCTGTGCACGGATGCGGCAGCGAAGATCAACGGATCGATTTTCAGCCTGCATCATCATTCCGTAGGCCTTTATTCCGATCCGATCATTATCCGACAGATTGAGAAAACCACCGGAGAGCGCTGGACAGTGGACGAGCTGATCAAAGAAGCTCCGGATGGACTTTTTGACGATTATCACAGCGTAGTGGATTTCTATAAGTAAGCGTTAAAGATGCTTTGTTCCGGCGACACGGGGACGGTTCCCTGTCGCCGGAACAGCTGCTTTTGGCGACAGGGAACCGTCCCCGTGTCGCCAGACAGGATGTGTGCGGATGAGGAAGCTTTTTTACAGTTTTTGGATCCTGCTTTTTACGACGCTCCTTCTTTCTGCCTCGTATGCGGCGGCGGATGAGGAAGAAGTGCCGGAAGAAGTGCCGGAAGAAGAAACGGAATATCTGGAAGCGGACGGGGATGAACTGCTGCAGCAGTACATCGATCAGGCCCTGCTGGGAGAGCAGCCCGTGCTTTTCCGGAAGGCTTCCATTGATCTGCCCGGAAGGCTGTCGGAAGTGAACCGTATCATTTATGACAGCCTGGAAGATGCGGTCATCAGCATCGCAGCCGGAGAGACGGATACTTCTGTGGTTGCGGTTGCAATACCGGCGGAGCAGACTTCCATCCGGTGGTACGCCGAAGATCTCGGAATCGAATCGATCGGGTATATTAACGACGCGGGAAAAGTGGTGCTGTCGCCGGATTTCAAAGAAGCGTTTTATGACGCGGTCGGATACGATATAGCAACGGTCATGAACACGCTGTTTCGTACCCATCCGAATGAAATGTACTGGTTCGGAAATCTTTATTCTTATTCCAGCTTTTACAGTATTTACAAAGATAAAGAGAGGGAAAATACTCTTTATGCAAAGATGCCCGCGACTCTTACGGTCCGCCTTTTTGCTGCGCCGGACTATGCCGTGCGCGGCGAAGGAGAGGAAAGGACGGAAACCTGCATCGATCCGGATGGAAATGAAATCCAATACGACCCCTTTACCATCGATCTGTCGCAGATCAACCGGGTGAACCAGGCGATTGCCAATGCGCAGCAGATTGCGGCGGAGAATCCCGGGACAAACGATTATGAGACGCTTTACTATTTCTTTTCCGAAGTATCCACGCTCAGCGACTATAATTACGCGGCCGTAAGGCGGTATTACAGTCCGGTGGATTACGGGGATCCGTGGCAGATTATTTACCTGTTTGACGGGGATCCGGAGACCAAAGTCGTCTGCGAGGGATTTGCGAAAGGAATGCAGTATCTCTGTGAGATGACCGAATTTGAAGAAGACATCTTCTGTTTCAATGTAGTAGGGTATCTAGACAGTTTAGTTGACGGTCAGTTCCATATGTGGAACATCCTCCGCATGGAAGATGGGAAGAACTATCTGATCGATGCTACAAACAGCAAACCGGATAATCCCTGGGGCTTTTTGGCGCCGTATACGGACGGATCAGTGGAAGAGGGCTATACCGTCGGAACGCACTGGTATTATTATGACGATGAATATGTCCGTCCGCTTTATACGGAGGAAGAACTGACCCTTTCCGACGAACCCTACGGCATGCCGGACGCTCCCTCGGGACTGAGCCTTGAAACGGCGGAAAACGGCCTTCTGCTTTCCTGGGATCCGGTGGAGAAGGCGGACGGTTACACGGTTTTCCGGAAGGAAGAAGCGGATGCCGATTTTGAAGAAGCCGCTGAACTGGAAGGCGGGGAAATCACTTCCTGGGTGGATGAGTCTGTCGGAAACGGCGTTTACGAATATATGATGCAGGCCTGGTCGGACCGGACGCTGGATCATCTGGAAAGCGATTATTCCGCTATTGTATCCGGCGCTTCGCTTCTTGAAAGCAGTATCACGTCCATCAGCAATACCGCAGGCGGGATCAAGCTGAAATGGGAAAAGAACAGTGAAGCCGACGGTTATATTATCAGCCGGGCCTACAATTACGGAACCTTTAAAAAAGTGACAAAGATCACTACGCCGGCTGAGACGTCATGGACGGATTTTGAACCGGAGAACGGAAAAATCTGTTCTTATACGATCCGTTCTTACAAAATCCTGAATAAAACGTCCTGGTACAGCGCGTACGCACGGACGGTTACGCTGGCACGGATGGAAAAGCCGGTCATTGCCTCGGTTTATAACCAGGCGGATTCCACGGCTCTGAAATGGACCCGGAATTATAAGGCGGACGGCTATATTGTTTATCGAAGCGTCGACGGAGGCGCCTATACCCAGGCGGCGGTGGTTTCCGGAGGGACGACGCTGAGCTGGAAGGACCCCAAAGGGACATCCGTCGGAAAACTCTATACGTATCAGGTGGAAGCGTACCGGGATTATGACGGAATCCGTTCCTGCAGCGCCCGTTCCGGCGCGAAAGCCGTTCCGCGGCTGAACAGGGCTGTGCTCAGCAAGGTGGAACAGACCTCAGCCGGAATGAAGCTGACCTGGCCGGCGGCTTCCAATGCGGATGGCTATATCCTTTACCGCCGTACGGACGGCACAGATTATGAGAAGATCAAAACCGTCGCGTCACCCGGTGCCGGCTCCTTTACCGATAAAACGGCGGTGGAAAAAGGCGTGACGTATTATTACCGGATCACGGCGTATAAAACGGTGGATTCGAAAAAGTACGAAAGCTTTTATTCCACGGTGAAAAAATGGACAAGAACCTGAAAAAAAGAGAAAAACGTAAGCATAGGCTGATTTAATTCACGGAACGGCATGTGCCCCGCCTTTTGGGACACATGCCGTTAATTGTTGTTCCGGTTTTTCCCGCGGTCCGTGCTATAATCCCATTCGGACAGGGGAAACGTCCCTTTGTCCCAAAAATGGACAGGAGCAACGTCCTTTTGTCCGAAAGGGAGGCGTAAAAATTGGCAAAAACAGGGCTGATGCTGGAAGGCGGCGGCATGAAGTGCGCGTACGGCGCCGGTGTGCTGGACGCGTTCATGGAAAACGGAATTAATTTTGATTATGTGATCGGCGTTTCGGCCGGCGCGGCGAACGGGGCTTCCTTCCTGGCCGGACAGATCGGCCGGAACCGGCGCTTTTATACGGATCATATTCTGGAGCCGGAATACTTCGGCTTCCGCAATTTCGTGAAGCATGGCGCCATGTTCAATCTGAAATATATATACGGAACGCTTTCGAATGAAGGCGGAGCGGACTATCTTGATTATGACGCGGTGATGGCAAACCCGGCGGAATATGAAGTAGTTGCGACAAACGCCCTGACTGGGAAACCGGAGTATTTCCCGAAAGAACGGATGCAGCGGAACAATTATGTGGAGATCATGGCTTCCAGCTGTATTCCCGCGATCTGCAAACCGGTCTTTATCGACGGAGTTCCGTATTACGACGGCGGAATCAGCGACGCGCTTCCGATCCGCCGCGCGATGGAAAAGGGCTGTGAAAAGGTGGTCTGTGTCCTTTCAAAATCCCGGAACTATGTGAAGCATAAGGAAAAATACCGTCCGGTTTATTCCATCCTCTGCCGGAAATATCCCAAAGCCGTGGAAGACATGGACCGGCGCCACATCCGCTACACCAAATGGCAGGAGAGGATGTACCAGCTGGAAAAGGCCGGGAAGGCCTTCATTTTCAGTGTTGAGACCGATCTGGAAATGAGCACCTATACCATGGATCCCGAAAAGAACCAGCAGCTGTACGAGCTGGGGCTGCGGGACTTTGAGGAGAAGAAGGAAGCGCTGGAACGGTTTCTGGCAGATTAAAAAACGAATAACATATAAAACAAGGGGATGTATCCGGTGATATGTCCCCGTTGCTGTTTTATGAAGCTGCTGTTCCTGTCAGATGGCAGCTTTTTGTTTGAGAAAACCTTCCAGATAATGATGAAAGTGTTTTTTGTAGAAGCCCACCATGGTTCCGAACATGAAGGCAATAATGACGGTGCCGATGCCGACGCTGCCCAGTGAGTGCAGACGGAGCAGGCAGGCGATCCCGGATCCCGCGACACAGGCAACATCAAAACAGACTTTAATCACATGAAATTCCCTTCCGGATTTGTCCGCGATGGCCTTAACGATCCCCTCCGTAGGCATGTTGACCAGTCCGGCGGAGGTATAGAGCCAGACGCCGAGTCCGCCCACCGTAAAAGCTATGACTATATAGAAAAGCTTATGGAGCAGATGCTCCGGTGTGGGAAACAGATCGATAATCAGCAGGCCGATGTTGTTGAAATATCCGAACAGAAAACCGGCAATCAGCTGGAAAACCATGGAAAGCCGGAAATCTTTCCGCAGGATCAGGAACTGCAGAAGCAGGAGGAAACATTGCCACAGAAATGTGGTCAGGCCAAAATTCGCGCCGGTGATCAGGGTTACTGTGAAGCAGACAGAAACCGCGGGACCGCTGCCCAGACCGGAACGGACAGAAGCGGCGGTGCCCAAAGAGAGCAGAAAGATACCGAGAACATAAGTAAGCAGGACACGCGGGGTCAGATGTCTGGACAGTTTCATCACGGGAGCCTTTCTTGAGTACAGTAATCCCGAGGACGTGCTGTCGTGATGTGAACTGCTATCATCACTTGGAGTCAGCGGGAAATGAGACGGAGTTCATGCCGCCTTGCGTAAACCGGTAAGCGTCGATCAGCTGGGCGATGGAAGGAGTCTTCATGTTGTTCTGATAGGCGACGCTGATGGTACGGCGGCTGCCTTCACCGGTAAGCGGCAGCACCACGAGGGAATCGTTTGTCAGGTATCGGAGCAGGGTGCCTTCAATAAATACACCAGAGCCATTCTGAACGGCAATGGCTGCCTGTTCCGGTTGCAGGTATCGGGTGCGCATATAGGGCGTTACATTGGCCTTTTTCAGGCAAATGGAAATGTAGTTCCATACGGCATTGTAGTTTTTGGTATCAACACCAATGAATGACTGACCGATCAAATCTGCGTATGAAAGAGATTCCTTTTCAGCCAGCGGGTGAGCCTTCGGAAGCATCACATACAGCGGTTCTTCAAATATGTTATAGAAACTCAGTTGTTCATGGCCTTCAAAGGGGAGGTTTGATGTGATAATGGCATCCAGCTCATCGTTCAGCAGGTCACTGAGGAGCTCGTCCGGACTACCGGTTTTGTAGGTAATCATTGTCTGGGGGTAGTATTTGTCAAAGTAAGTCGGAATACCGCCAAGATAATACTGAAAGCTGTAGAAATTTACCCCGAGACGAAGTGTGTGTTTGTAGTTCTTCTGACGAAGGATCAGTTCTTCGGTCAGCGCATCATAATCCGAAACGATTTTTGTAATTTTATTCAGAAAGAATTCTCCCAGTTCGGTCAGTGCCACGTATTTGGTAGTGCGATTCAGCAGCTGAACACCCAGTTCTTCTTCCAGAGAGGACATATGGCGGCTTAATACAGACTGCGTAATATAAAGCTGGTCTGCGGTAATGCTGAAATTGAGGTTTTTGGACAGCATTACAAATTCCTTCAGATATTCGATCCTCATGCTTTTTTTCTCCATTCTGTCCGGTCATTTATGTTGGTTACTATTGTAGTATATACAAATTCACAAATGTTATGTTGATTTTTGTGCTTTTTTTACAAAAAAAGAATAAATAAATTTATTCGGATTTTATAAAAGGCCGTTTTTTTCTGAATTTCCCAGGAGAATCCTGACTGTTGTAAAGTATAAACACCGGACGGAGTATATCCGGAAAGGGTTCGACACGTACCCGAATCCATAAACCACTTTACAGGAGGTCATGGTCTATCATGATGAAAGAAAACTATACAATCCGTAACCGTCGCCTGTCTGACGAGGAGTTCTTCCGCATCCGGAATGAAGAGGTTCTTCCTATGTGGGAAACCGGAAAGGATCTTACGGATCTGGATGAATGTATCGGAATCGCCAAGGAGATTTCGGTGGATACCGGCAAGAATTACGCCATGCTGATGCGGGAAGCGAGAGAGAAGGATCTCCATGTAATGGAAACCCATTTTGGCCGCGCCCTGACGGAATACATGATAGAAGGCCTGAATTATATTGCGGATGAATCTCCCCTTCTTCCCATGGGCGCCTGCACAATCTTCTCGGATTCTTATACCCGGAAATGTAATTTTAAAATGGCCGCGGTGGGAATTGAGAGAAGCCGTCAGGAAGGTGCGTCAATGCTGAACGGCTGGCCGCTGGTTAACTTTGGTGTGGAAGAAGCCCGCCGGATCCGTCGGGAAACGGATCAGCCTCTGACTTTGAATTCCACCGATGAAGACGGACGTCTGGCATCGGAAGTAGCGCTGGCCGCCGGTTGGAACGCGGCCAACTGCCGTTCCATTACCGAGGTTATGTCCCACTGCAAATACATTACGCTGGATGATGAACTGCGGATCAATCAGTATGAATGCCGCCTGGCTGCGAAATATTCTGAAAACGGTGTGCCGATCTCCCCGCATATTTCCTGCAACCTGACCGGTTATGACAGCAGCGGATTTAAATCCTTCATCATGGTCGTGCAGTCCATCCTGGGAGCGGAGCAGGGACTGAAGCACTTCGATCTGGAGTTCGGCCTGAATATGAACCTGATGCAGGATACAGCCATGGTTCATGTTACAGAAAAGCTTTGCCGGGAGTACACCAAACGGTTTGGCTATGAAGATATTTACTATACCACCAAGGGAATGCCTTTCCTGGGCGCCTGGCCGGCACGTGTGGAAGAAGCGGATGCCATGGTTGCATGGAACGCTGTCATTTCGATTATGGCCGGATGCAATACCCTGCTTCTGAAGTGCCATGACGAAGCATTCGCAACGCCCACGAAGGAAGCCATGACTGCGGCAGTCCGTCTGGGAAGAGAACTGGATACTCTTCTTAACAAACAGCGGTTCCAGCGCTCCGAGGAATACGATCTGGAAGAGAAAATGCTGGAAATGGAAGTCCGGTCCATGATGGAACACTGCCTGGAGCTGGGCGACGGCGATATCGCCCTGGGCATCTGCCGCGGCGTGGACAACGGCTGGATCTCCACGATGATCTCCCCATGGAAATATAACAAGGGTAATATCCGTCTGGCGCGTGATCTGGAAAACTGCATGCGTTATATGGATTCCGGAGATATGCCGATCCCGCAGGAAGTAAAGGAATATCATCTGGAAAAGCTGCGCAAGCGTGCAGAATACTACAACATCCCGATGGATCTGAACATGGTTGTATATGATTTGCAGTATGCTTCCCGACTTCCCCTTTCCCGAAAGGAAATGCAGGAGCAGCTTCAGCAGATGACCGACTGACCCGGATGGGCGTAAGAATAATCGGAAAGAGGAGAGAGCAATGGATCCCATTTATGACATTGTCCGGTTTTTAAAAAATCTGAAATACGAAGATCTTCCCGCGCAAGTGGTGGAGCTGATCCGGCAGGATTTTCTGGATTATTGCGGAAATACGTTGGCTGGCAGCTCGGATCCCACGGTTGCGAAGGCATTCGATATGTACCGGGACTGGGGCGGAAAGGAAGAAGTCAGCGTTTACCTGCATGACTGTAGGCTTCCGGCGGTGCACGCGGCTCTTCTGAACAGCACCATGGGATTTGCAATGGACTATGACGATACCCACATGGACGGCGGCCACATCGGCGTAACGACGTTTCCGGCAGCATTGGCCATCGGCGAAATGATGGGCAATGTCTCCGGCAAGGACCTGATTACAGCCGTAGCCGGGGGCATGGAAGTTATTGTCCGTCTGGGGGTTTACAACAAAAGAAGAGTTCCACGCCATATTTTCGGCGGCTGGGATTATCAGGCGCTGCATTCCAGCTTTTCCTCCGCAGCAACGGCAGGTATGCTGCTGAAGCTGAGCGAAAGGGAATTTCTGGATGCCTTCGGCCTTGCCTATCATCAGACAGCCGGCACCGGCCTCTCCGCGCTGGAACATGCGGATACCAAGATGCTGGGACCGGGCTTCGGTCTTCGTGCAGGCCTGACCAGCGTATTCATGGCACAGAGAGGCATTACCGGCGCGCACAATGTGCTGGAAGGAGACTATGGTCTGGGCCTGATGTATCACAATGGCTGTGATGTGGAGAATATCGCTAAAGATCTGGGAACGAAATGGAAGCTGCTGGATACCGGCTTCAAACCCTTTGCCAGCTGCCGTCTGGGACATCGTACTCTGGATGCGGTGCGCCGCCTGATTAAGGAGCATGGCATCACAGCGAATGAAGTTACCCGGGTGGACATTTCCGGATCGGAGCGGGTTGTGGAGCAGCTGTATGAGCCGTCATCACTGACGAAGAATCCCGACGTTCGTACAGCGGCGGTCTTCAGCCTTCCCTGGGTAGTTTCCTGCATGCTGATTTACGGAAAAGTTGGTGTAGCCCAGCTGAACGACGAAGCCCTGAATAACGAAAAGATCCGCACACTGGCGCAGAAAGTCTTTGCGGAAGTGGACACTACTGTGGATCCGGCGGATCATGCGGCAGCCCTGCCGGTAACGATCCATACAACGAGGGGGGATTTCACAACGCTGATCAACCCCATCGCTCCCGGAGACAACGGCAACCGTATGACCCAGGAGGAACTGGAAGAGAAGTACTGGGACAATGCACAGTACTGTGTCAAAGACATTGGCGACGAAAAGAAAAAAGCTATTCTGGATGTCTGCAATGATTTGGAACAGGTGGAAGACGTGCGCAGAATTGTGAAACTGCTGGCATAAAAAGATCATGATCCCGGAACCCCGGGTATTGATAAAACACACTTAAGCTTATAAGAAAAGGAGAACAGTATGAGCAAGAGAATCAGTAAAGTATTGGCACTGGCAGTGGCCGTTGTTCTGTGCTTCGGCCTTGCGGCATGCGGCGGTTCTTCCGCCCCGGCACCGGCGAAAGACTCTTCCGCTCCGGCAGCGGCGGCATCATCAGCCCCGGCAGCGGCAGCAGAATCTTCCGCTCCGGCAGCAGACACGAAAGATGCATCTGCGGAAACGGCAGCAGCTCCCGCAGAAGAACCTGCGGCAGACGGAGAAGGATGGACCCCGGATCCTGCAGATTATGAGCTGATTGATGCAGCGCACTTTGACCGGACCTGGAATCTGAATTCCGACGAGCTGGGATCCTTCCAGTTCGACTTCTCGACCCATGATCCTGAGAACTCCCTGAAGACCAACTTCTACAAAGAGTGGGCGGATATGGTCAACAAAGCCACCGATGGCGGCATTGAGATCACGATTTATGCAAACGGCACTCTGGCCTCTCCGGGTGAAGTCGTTTCCGCAGTTGAGATGGGAACCGCTGACATGGGATGGGTTATCGGATCCAACTTCGCAGATGTCCTGCCGATTTCCACAATGTTCTATCTGCCTGGCATCGGCATGGGCTACAACAGCAGGGACGTAGAGGTTATCTGGGATCTGTATGACAAGTATCCCCAGATGGAACAGGAATTCAATGACAACAACCTGAAACCGATTCATATGTACACCACCGGCGTTACCGGCTTCAACGGAACCAAATCCATGACGAAGCTGGACGACCTTAAGGGCCTGAACATCCGTACTCTGGGCGGTTATGCTGCCGATGCGGTTTCCGCTCTTGGCGCGAATCCTATTTCCATGGGCCCTGGAGACATGTACGATGCTCTCAGCAAGAACGTTATAGACGGATATACCATTGAGTTCTCCGGCGTTAACACATTCAAACTGTAT
>CADBNG010000074.1 GCA_902795985.1 uncultured Lachnospiraceae bacterium | reverse complement strand
CAGTTCTTCCCCGTTCAGATAAAACCACATGGTCTGTTTATAAATATTGATCTCAACATAGGTCGCGTCCGTCTGACGGCTGCCGGCATCGTCCACCAGCACCGGCCGGATCGTTTTGCTCTTTCCTGCCGATACGTTCTTCCATGCCTTCTGCGCCGTTGCTTCCAGGTCCAGGGACCAGCCGGACAGGATGCCGTAACCCACATTCACCAGCTTCCCGCCATGGGTTACAAACAGGTTGGGATCCTCCGTAAAGCCCCGGTCCTGCGCCCAGCTGCGGACCCAGTCCTTCACCGCTTCCTCGGAGATCACCGGATCGCCGTTTTCATCGTCCGTGATCATTTCAAGGAGCTGCTCTTTGCCCAGCGTCACCTTATCGACATAGGAATTAAACGTCAGCTCCACGTCCGTAATCTCTTCGATCCTCTGCGCCCGCAGGATCGCCGCGTTTTTCTGTTCGACGTCCGCCGTCAGCGTCTCATCGTCCGCCAGCACCGACGGCCGGTAAAACAGGTCGGTGCCCGTCAGATCCGCGGAGGGTTCCGCCTGGTTCACGGCGTTTACAATAATATCCTCCAGCGCCTGTCCGTCCAGTTCGTCCCCGTAGGTTTCCGGAACGATTTCCCAGAATCCTTCGTCGTTCTGCACTTCATAGGCATCCGTCGGCGGAGTGCCGTCGTTGACGCAGGGCAGCTGCCGGACCCATTCCCGGAGTTTTTCCTCTTCATAGGTAAAGTCTGCGGTCACCTGGTAACGGTCTTCTTCATCCTTCCGGAACAGCCAGAGATGGTTTTCCTGCGCGTCCAGAATATTCCGGATTTCCCCGTTGTCGGTGAAGGTTACCCCGATTTCTTCCGCAGTAACGGTCGAGCTGCGGCCTTCATGATCCGTAAAGGTAAAGCTGTACTGGTCCAGCGCGTTCTGAACGGTCCGCGCGGCTTCCCCGGCTGTCATCTGGGAGCAGTCCACTCCATTGATCACCGTTCCGTCAAAAAAATGCTCTTTATAATAATTGCTCTGCTTCAGGTAATAATTTCCTCCGACCGCCAGCGCAGTGACAATGACTGCGGCAATGATGACCAGCGCAATTATCTTTCCCTTTTTCTTCGGCAGCACCTGATCCGGCGGCATGGCGTAGGTCCGCGCGTTTTCCGCCGTATTCTTTTTAACCGCGGGGGCTGCCGCGCTCTTCGGCGCCTTTTTCTCAGCATGGTTTGCCGGATTCTTTACAGAGGCCTTTGCCGCGCTGTTGACGGTATTTTTTGCCGCGCTCCCGGCCTTCCCCTTTGCTGAAGCAGAAACCGGTTTTTTTGCTTTTCCTCCCGCCGGAGCTTTTCCGGCTGTTTTCGCCGCGCCGCTCTTTGCCGCCGGCTTCTTCCCGCCGGCTGCCGCCGTACGCTTTGCAGCGGCAGAACCCTGAGACTTTTTGTTTTTTCCGTTACTCTTCTTTGTCATTACACTGCATCCGAACTTTCAATGGCTTATTCAGATTATTATACCACATAATCCCGGCCGGCCATAGTACGAAACC
This sequence comes from uncultured Lachnospiraceae bacterium, assembly GCA_902795985.1. The sequence goes on along the minus strand of CADBNG010000074.1, from coordinate 12,786 downwards.
ATTATGGGAAACGCGCAATACTTCAGCATCCTTTCCGGTCAGAATCCTTCAAATAACGCTGTAAACAACAGAGCACACGGCAAACCCGCGTGCTCTGTAAGAGATTTTCTTATCCGTTTTGATCAATCATCCACATACGGCATCAGCGCCAGATGACGGGCTCTCTTCACCGCCAGGGTGATGGCTCTCTGATGTCTTGCGCAGTTTCCGGTCACGCGGCGGGGAAGGATCTTTCCTCTCTCCGACACATAACGGCGAAGCTTCGCGGTATCCTTAAAGTTGATCGTATTGTCCTTGCCGCAGAAAACGCAGACTTTTCTTCTCTTTCTCTGAATTCTTTTTCTCGGCGTATAGGTTCTTTCCTGATTCTCAGCCATGATAACGTCCTCCTGAAATTATTCCTGACCTGCTTCAGCAGCAGGCGCTTCTTCGACCGGTGCTTCCTCGGCAGGCGCTTCTTCCGCCGGAGCTTCCTCTGCGGGAGCTTCTTCTGCGGGCGCTTCTTCTGCCGGTGCCTCTTCCGCTGCGGGAGCTTCCTCAGCAGACGTTTCTTCCGCCGGGGCTTCCTGGACGATGATATCGTCTCCGTCGCTGCGGACGATCAGATAGCGAAGTACGTTGTCCATGATGCGGACATGGCTTTCAAGTTCCGCGGGGCAGGCGGGCTCTGCGTCAAAATGAATGAAGTAGTAGTAGCCCTCTCTCTGATGAGCGATCTCATAGGCGAGACGTCTCTTTCCCCATGTTTCCACCTGATCGATAACGCCGTCATAACGGGTAATATAGCCTTTGGCCTTCTCAAGGGCTTCGGCTCTGGCGTCGTCGTCGATCTTCGCGCTTAATACAAGCGCAAGTTCATACCTGTTCATTACTGTTCCTCCTTTTGGACTTTTGGCTTTCCGGCCTTTTCCGGAAAACAAGGATGCGAAGCCTTATGCTCCACGAATTGTGATAATACCACAGTTCCGGGCTGTTTGTAAAGGAAAAAATTCATTACGGACAGAACGGGTTTTCCGCCCGCCGTCCGGACGTTCCCCGCCGTTTCTGTTTACTGGTCCAGCGCTTTGAGTTTCCCGAGTTCTTCATCCATCCGGTCCAGCAGCGGGGCGTAATCAATGGCTTCCTCATGCCGGAGCGCTTCCGTCATCGTCACCACCGGATCCAGCAGATTGGTCAGGGAGACATTGCCCAGCATTCCCTTTAACGCGTGAGCCTGTTCAAAACCTTCCCGCAGGTTTCCGGCCTCAACCGCGGCCCGAAGCGCCGCGTACCCGTCATCCGCCAGCGCCATCCGTACCAGACGCAGGTAAAACGCCTCATTGTTCATGCATCTCGCGAGGCCGCTGTCGGTCTCGGCTCCCAGTTCCTTTAAAGACTCAACTGTCAGCATTTGTTCTCCTTTCCGGTTTCCTCTTTAATTGTAGGTTTGTTGTATTTCTTTTATTCTTCAGTATCCGGGCGGTTCTGACCGCGGATCATCAGCGCAACCCCTGCCAGAAGGATCCCGATCAGCACAAGCCGGCCCGCAAAGGACCCGGCCGCCGGCAGGAATCTTCCGGCAGCCGGAAGATGAAACACCACTTTGCCGATCACGTTCTCATACGGGATCGGAAACAGGTCGACGGTATCGTTCGCATCCCCTTTTGTGATAAACTGCCGGTCCGCAGTGCGGTTTTCGACAACCCGGTGCGTAACGATGCCCTCTTCTCCTTTTGGAGCGGTAAAGGAAAGGATCTCCCCTTCCTCCACCGTTTCCGGCTCCACCGCGCGGACCAGGACCAGGGTTCCCTCCGGCAGTTCCGGTGCCATGCTCCCGGCCGTCACATTCAGTTCCGTCAGGCCGAAAAAGCCGGGCAGGAAGACTGCCGCCGAAACCGCTGCCGCCAGGGCAAACAGGAATACGCCGAGCCGGAAAATCCCCGGCCGGCGTGTTTTTGCTGTTTTCTCATCCGCTGCCGCCATTACTGTCTCCGTCTGCGGAGGAAAAGCAGAATTGCCGCCGCGCAAACTCCGGCAATGACGATGATAATGACGGTAGTACGCACCCTGCTGCCGGAGGCAGGCGTGGGTGCCGGGCTCACTGTCTGGGTTGCTTCTGCCGTTTCCTTTGCCCCGGTCTTTCCGCCTCCTGCCAGCGGAACCTGATCATCATCGAGGTCAATCAGCTCTTCCGGCTCAAAAACCGATGCGGATGCGGCAGGAAGAGGTTCCTCCGTAATGGATTCCGCCCCGGGAGTATCCTCACCGGTGGTGCCGGTACCTGTACCGCTTCCATCCGCGTCATCGGCAGCGTCGGTCTGTTCTTTCTCTTTCCGGTCCCCTTCCCCGTCTGTTCCGCCTCCGGGAACTACCGGAGGAGCCGGGGTCGACGTAACCGCCGGGGTTCCGGAAGGAGTTCCGGTCGGGGCGACGGTAGGCACCGGCGTCCGGGTCGGAGAAGAGGTCGGACGGGGCGTCACCGTTGTCGGGGTGCTTGTCGGACGGGGCGTCACCGTCGTCGGAGTACTCGTCGGACGGGGTGTTACCGTCGGGGTCGGCGTGGACGGCGGGGTTACCGTAGGCGTCACCGTCTCGGGCGGTCCCACATAGATATAGCTGAAAACAAAAACATTTTCGCTTTCGTCTTTCGTGATGGTTTTGGTTTCGTTATAGGCATTCGGGAGGTAGTTTTCAATATACCGGAACGAGACAACCGGCTTGTCGTTTTCAGCGCCGTAAAACTCTTCCGGTTCATGCAGTTTCTCCCCGTTTTCGTCCTCATAGCGGACCGTGTATTTGTAGCGGTTGTTTTCAATGCCGTAGACCACAATGTAGGAAACGTCCTCTTCTACCGTAATGGTTTCCGAACGGATCACCTTATTGTCGCTGTCATCCCGGCCGCTTATACGCAGCCCTCTGGGATAGTATTTTTCGTCATTTAACGTAATCTCCGGCAGTTTGTCAAAGTCAATCTTGACTTTTTCCCCGTAGCTTTTGGTATAAACGATCGGCCCGCTGACCCCCTCAAAGGCCCCCTGGGAACCCGGGGAAATGGTGATGGTATAGGTGTAATTATCCGCTTTTGCGGGAAGCGCCGGCAGGACCAGGCAGAATACCGCAAGGAGTGTTATAAGCAGTTTCCCTGTTTTTCTCATACGGTCACTCCCCTCCCTTCCGGTATTTCCGGAGCAGAATCACGGCAAGTCCCGCGCCGAAAAACAGCGCTGCGTAGAGTGCCGTATCCGAGGAGTCCCAGGTCTTCGCTCCCGAATTCCGGGACGGGGTTACTGTCCGGGTCGGCGTCACCGTTTTCGTCGGGGAACCGGTCGGAGTCGTCGTCGGAGTCGGGGTTACGGTGGTTTCGTTCTTTTCCACCGCAAACTCGATGGTCAGCCCGGCTTTGGTGCTCTCATAGGTATTGGTCTGGCTCTCCCCGTCCAGAACGATCCTCAGGGCAAATTCCGCCGTTTCACCCTTCCTCAGTCTTCCGAGATAATAATAATCTTCCGTCGCGCTGTCCGCCTGATGCAGGCCCTTCGCCGATCCGGAAACGGAATCCCCGCCGATGGAACTGCTGGAAAACAGGGTTTCCGGTTTTCCGTTGGGATCCGTATAGGTCAGTTCAAAGGAATAGGCCCCGTTTGCCGCGGAGGTTTCGTCCTCAAAGGAACGGAAAACCTCATCCTTTACATACCAGTCCGTGCTGTTTTTATCGTCGTTCTTCATATGAACGGTAAACGTCACGTCGTCCCCCGGAACCAGGCCGGAGAAAGCCTTCGCCACGTCTTCCTGGGAATAATCCGTAATAATCTTTTCCCCGTCAAAGGATACGTTGCCTTCCGCGGACGCGGCCGGCACCGAAAACGGAAGGACAAAGGCAATGCCCAGCGCAAGGAGGGCTGCCGGAATTCGTTTCATGATTTTTTCCATGGACTTCCTCCTTTACTCTGCGCCGACCTGAACCGTTCCGTTCACGATCGCTACATTTTCCACGCCCCACGCGCTGGCCGCGGCCGCTTCGCCGTGTTCAAACTGAACCGACTGGACTTCCGCTTCCACCGCAAAGATCAGGGAATTGTACTCATACTCCGCAATGATCACATTGTCTTCCCGGTTAAAGGTCACAAGATCTGCGATCGCGGAATCGATCCGGATCCGGTCGAACAGCAGCGCGCTTTCCTTGACTGCGGGCAGAGCGGCGTTCAGATAATAAACGTCCCTCTCGGCCGTGTGTTCTTTCGGATTGACCGTCCAGTCTTCGGCATTATAATCCTCTTCCCCGAAGGTCAGGCTGATCAGCGCGGGATCCAGATCAACGCGCTTGTCATCCGCGTCTTTCCAGTATTTCCGGATAATCATCCGTACGTATTCCGGCTCATCCGAGTCATTCAACGCGGCAAGCTTTTCTTCATAGTTTTTTCCGGGATCGATGGATTCCGCCTCCAGGTCCCCCAGAAGGCTTTCCACCGTTTTTCCGTTTTCCCGCAGCCGGACCGTCAGCCGGCTCATGGAAAGATCCAGCTCCTGGGCATCTTCCTCATTGGTTTCGATCAGCTGCGCCCGGGTGCTGCCGCCGGACGATGCGAAAAGGATCACTCCGATCAGGACCGCAGCTGCGGCACAGACGGCATAGAGGGGGATGTTCTTACGGTTTTTCATCTTTTTTCCTCCTTCCGTCAGCCGATCCACGGATCCGGAACCATCCAGTCCGCGGGCGCGCGCAGTGTGCTGCCATTCTCGTAAACGGCTCTTGCGGATTCATGAACCACGATGATTTCCGCGTCTCCCTCCGGGAGTTCCTCCGCCGTTACCGTAACCACCAGTTCCTCTGTCGTCTTTCCGGGCGCGAGAATCTGGTTATAGTACCACCAGCCGTCCTCTCCCTGCTTCCAGGAATCCGTTTCCTCCGTCTTCGCGTAATCCGCGGCAAAAACGGCAACTCTCACGAGGACATTGGTGTCTCCGGTGTTTTCAATCGTAATGTGCTTGTCGTTCTCTTCCATCTGCTCGTGGATCTTCGTCTGCCATGCAAGGGAGATCTTCTGCTCGCCCGCTGCCTGCTGATAGTCCGTAAAATAGGCAAGGGCCGCCTTTCCGGGCAGGATCAGCGCCGCAAGAAGAAGCACTGCCGTCAGCAGAAGGAACCGGTTCTTACGTGTTTTCTTCATTTTTCTTCCTCCTGCTGTTCTTCGTCAGCCGGCGAAACATAGCCGCCGTCTCTGTAGGTATTGATGATGCCTTCGGTGAAGACCGGGATTTCCGCGAAGCGGTTGGTAAAGGATACCTCAAACGGCTCGTCAAACCGGGTTTCCTCCGTCATCATCAGGATGACCATATCCTCTGTTACGGAGGTTTCCGCCCCGTTATCCCGCACCACTTCCGGTTCCGGCGTATACCCGGCGGAATAGATTTCCTGAATCTCAATCTGGACCAGGTCCTCGATCAGCGGAAGTTCCAGCGTAATATCGTCTTCATCCGCTTCCGTAAAGGACAGCGCTTTCCAGGTTTCATAAGCCGTCACAAAATCCCCGTCTTCCAGTGCCAGCGCTTTCACGTAAAAGACAACCGTCGCGTTCGACGTGCTGCCGCCCCGGTAGAATTCCGGGAGCGCTTTTTTAATGGTCAGTTTCGCCGGCTCCGTCTTCTTTTCAAACGTATTGGTTACGGTAACCTGATCGTTCCAGATCATATCGTCAATCGTCGCGTTGTTGTCGGTTCCTTCGCCGTGGATGGTGTCGATCCGCTTCAGGACGGCTTCTCCGAAAACCGTTCCCACTTCCAGACGTTTCAGGGTTCCTTCTTCGGTGAACACCACTTCATCCACGTCATAGGTCCGGTCCGGCATATTGACGAAATAGCCCTTGTTCTGGGGCACTCCGCCGGAAACGGCAATATCGACAACCCAGTATTCGCCGCTGTCTTTTTTCAGATAATCCTCCTCTTTGCCTTCTTCGCTGTGCGGGCGAAGGGCAAAGTGCAGCGTCATATCCAGGCCTTCCTTCAGGCTCTCCTCCGCTTTGACCACTTTCTCCACCCGGATGGTTTTCACGGGGAAGAGATAGAAATTATCGGAAAGCGCGTCTTCGCGGACCGTATACTGCACCAGATTGGTATCCTCGGAGACGATTGCCTTATCGTATTCATCCATCGTGCAGACGGAGAAATATCTTCCCTCGCCCTGGCCGATATCCGGGTCATCGGTGTAAACCGTATAGACTCCGGGAGCAGGAACGTCCGCAGCGTAGGATCGATAGCCCTCCGGCATCAGCGTCAGGTTTTTCTGCTCTCCGGTATCATCGTTTGTGATAAGAATGGTGGAAAGGCCTTCCGGATTCTGGTCATAGTCTCCGATATGGCCGGCATGCACGAACGTTCCCTGCAGGAGATTTCCGTTGACAACCCGCGTATCCGGCTCCTCTTCCGCCTGGCTGGTTGTGGTGGTATGCCCCTGCGGATCCGGTTCGCTGACGATGCGGGTATCAACGGCAAATTTCGTACCGTCGGCATAAGCCTGCAGATCCGAAGCCTCCGCGTCGATCTCAATGTATCCGGCCATTCTGTTTTCCGCGCCGGAGCCGATGCCCGAAGCGCCCCAGCCGCCGATGGCAGTAATTTCACCGCCGGTGATGGTGACGTCCGCATCCGCCTCTACAAAGTATTTTTCACTGCCGGAGCCGAGGCCGTAATAGCCGGAGCCGATGCCCGCGCCGCCGCGTTTTTCCGCTTCGGTGGATTTTCCGCCTTCCGCCCGGACCGTACCGCCGCTGATGGTGACGGAAACCTTATCTCCGCCGACGCCCAGGCCGACGCCCGCGCCGCCTTTTTCACCGCCGACGGCTGTGATATTGCCGCCGCTGATGGCGACTTCCGTTTGGGTGATGGGCGTAAAGAATCCGTCCAGCGTTTCCGGAAGATTCGAAAGGTCTCCCCTGCCGTTTACTCCGCGGCTTTCCTTGGAGTTGGGCGAACCGCCGGATCCGATGCCTGCCGCTCCGTCGCCGCCAACGGCATGAATCGCCGGATTTCCGCTGATGGTAATTTCCGCATGTCCGAGATATCCGCCGCCGATGCCGGCTCCGCCGTGATGGGTATTGCCCTGGCGGCTTCCGCCGGTGGCCTCGATCGTTCCCCCGGTAATCTTCACACGCGCGTCGCAGTACATTCCGCCGCCGATGGCCGCGCCGATATCATTGCTGGAAGCGGTAATATTGCCGCCATTGATTTCAACGTCAGCCTGATAATAACCCGGGCCCTTGTTGCCGGTCCCGGCATCATTCGTATTCTTGCTGCTGCCGATGCCGCAGCCGATGCCCGCCGCTCCGTCCGCGGTAACCTTTCCGCCGTTGATGACGATTTTTCCGCTGTCCACGTGGTTGCCGCCGCCGATGCCGGCTCCGCTGTTTTTCGAAACCGCGTTGACCGTTCCTCCGTTGATGGTGATCGTTCCCCAGGTATTGTACCCGGTTTTCTTATAGGATCCTGTGGAGGTTCCTGCCCCGGGGTTGTCGGAGCTGCCGATACCCGCGCCATTTTCAGGAGAAGTGGCGGTGATATTGCCGTCGTTAATCGTAATATTGCCGTACAGGCCCCGGCCTTTGCTGCCGTTCAGGCTGTTGCTGCCGCCGATGCCGGCCGCATTGGTGTTGCCGGTCGCGGTCAGGGAGCCTTTCCCGCTGATGATCAGGGAAGCCATTTTGTTGGCAGGTTGTTTCCCGTCCTCATATTCGAATTCAACCTCGATCCCGGCCCATCCTCCGGAAACATGGTTGATGTTCACGCCGTTTCCGCCGATACAGGTGTTCTCCGTCCCGTCCGCAAGGATCAGTTCCGCTTTATACGGGGACTGAATTGTGATGGCCGGACCCATACCCGACCGGATATTAACACCTGCCAGCGTCACTTCCGCGTTTCCGCGGACAATAATCGGCTGAGCCGTCGTTGACGTGCCGGAGGCGTTCTTCACGGTTACCGATCCTTTATTGATATAAAGGACTCCGTTGTCCGCGTCGAATTCCCAGGTCCCGTCGGCACCGGTCACCTCATAATTACCGGCTGCGGCTTTCGCCTTTTTGACCGGTGTTTTTTCTTCCTTTTCCGATTCTTTTTTATCGTCGGAATCCGTGGTTTCGGCTTCGGTCTCCTGCTTCGCAGGCTTTTCCTCCTCCTCCGCCGGTTCCTCTTTCTGAGGACCCTCTTCTTCCGTTTCAGAGGGCTGCTCCGGCTCGTCCGTTACTTCCGCGTCCGGGCTTTCCGTCTCTTCCTCTGTTGCCGGAACGGCAGGTTCTTCCGTACTGCTCTCCGCAGCAGGCTGCTCCGTATCGGTCCCCTGCGTCTCATCGTCCGGCGTTTCGGCATCCGGGGTGTCCCCGTCCGGCTGTTCGCCGTCGGGCGTTTCCGCATCCGGCGTCACGGTCACCTCTTCGCTTCCTGCCCCGGTTTCTTCGGCCGGTTCCTGCGGATCGGCCGTTCCGTCCGTGATTTCGAGTTCCGTCTCCTGCAGATCCTCCGCAAAGGCGGCAGGAGCCGTACCCAGCACCAGGGTCAGACAGAGAAGAAAGGTCAGGAACTTTCTCAGTTTATTGTTCTTTCTGGTCTTCATGGAATCTAATCTCTTTCAACAGTTTAAATTCTGTTTATTGTACTGCATTGTTTTAACGGCATCCGCCGCAGGAAGCATCAGCCCCGCGGATGATCCCGTTTGTTTCTTATCCGAGTCTCCGGCTCAGCAGCTCATAATTGCTGCAGGCCATAAGGGCAGTCTCCTTCGTGATATGTCCCTCCCGGTACAGGCTGAACAGACTGCCGTCCATCGTTGCCATGCCTTCCTGCGCAGCGGACTGCATGGCCGATTCCAGCTGGTGAAGCTTGCCTTCGCGGATCATGTTCTGAATCGCGGGATTGGTCTTCAGTACCTCAAAGACCGGAATCAGCCGGCCGTCCTTCGCCGGGACGAGCTGCTGGCAGACCACTCCCCGGATCAGCTGCGCCAGCTGGCCCCGCACCTGCAGCTGCTGGTTGGCGGGGAAGACGTCCACGATCCGGTTGATGGTGTTTGCGGCGCTGCTGGTATGCAGGGTGCTGAACAGCAGAACGCCGGTCTCCGCCGCGGTAATCGCCGCAGAAATGGTTTCGTAATCACGCATTTCTCCCAGCAGGATCACATCCGGGCTTTCCCGAAGCGCCGAGCGGAGGGATTCCAGATATCCGGGCGTATCGATAAAGACTTCTCTCTGCGACACGATTGCCCGGTCGTGGGAATGCAGGTATTCGATCGGATCTTCCATCGTGATTACATGGCACTCCCGGTTCCGGTTAATGCGGTCGATCATGCAGGCCAGGGTCGTGGATTTGCCGGATCCGGCCGCGCCGGCCACCAGCACCAGCCCGGTTTTATTATCCGCCAGGGAAAGCACGCTCTCGGGGATGCCCAGTACCGCAGGGTCCGGAATTCCGAAACGGATCACACGGATCACCGCCGCCACGGAGCCGCGCTGACGGAAGACGTTCACACGGAAACGCCCCAGCTCGTAAATAGAGAAAGAGAAGTCGTCGTCTTTCTGGCTGTCATAATTCTGCCGGTCCCTATGGGCAACCTCATAGATTTCCTCCACCAGAGGCACGATATCCACGGGCTTTAGGATGCCTTCCCCCCGTTTCTGCTGCCCCTTGACCTTGTAGGTGACCGGAAGTCCGGCGATCAGGAATATGTCCGACGCGCCGCATTCCGACGCTTCTTTCAGAACATCAAATAATGCCATAAACGCTCCTCCTTCATCAGAGACCCGGCCAGAGGTCGTCCATCGGGTCGTCCTCTTCCCAGATCCGGCTGATTTTCCATTCCGCAACGGTATAATGACTGCCGGATTCTTCCACCCGGACCGTCAGTTCATAGCCGTCTTTTTCCGAATAATACAGCAGGCCTCCGCCCATCGGCTCCGCGCCGTCGGGGATCCGGCCGTTTCCTTCCGCCAGCGCCTTATCGGCTTCCGCCAGAAAGCGTTCTCCGTCCGCCTCCAGTTCATAACGGGTCTTCGTGACCGACGCGAACCGTTCCGCCAGCGCCGTATCCGCCCGGGACGTGGCGACGGAAAGCATGGCCAGACAGGCCAGAACCACCGCAATCACGGCGAGAAAGACCGCGACCGGGCCTAAACGGATCTTATGATTCATGATCCACCTCCCGTCTGATAAGCCCCGGCATCCAGCGTATAAATCGGCTCCTTTTCCTCTCCGAAATAAACCCGGACTGTTTCCGTTACATACCGTCCGCCGGCGGACGGATCTTCGCTCCGGGTCAGAAGGACACGAAAACGGTCCGGTTCCTTATCGGAAAAGACCATGAAAAGCTCCGCTTCGTCTCCGCGGAACTCCGCCGATTCCACCTGGTCCATTTCCCCAAGGAGCGTCTCCCTGCGCGCCCCGTCTTCCGCCGACAGACCGACTTCCGCCGCTGCCTGGGCCAGACAGACCGCTTCGTTCAGATGCCGGGCATAGAGGCCCTGCCCCCTGGACGTCATGAAAGTCTGGGTGATCACCACGATCACGAAAAGCAGACTGACGAACAGGAGGAGCAGTTCGATGATAAATGCCAGATTTCCCGTCTTTTTCATCCGTTACCCCTGATTCGAACATAGGAGGTTCCCTCATCGGTCCGGATCCGCAAAAGATCCGCCTCCTGCCATTCCGGTTCAAAAACGAGTGTTTCCCCGATTGCCACGGCTTCTTCCTCCTTCGGAACCGCGCCTTTCTGGACGTAAGCCGCGTAAATCGTTCCCTCTTCGCAGTAAATCTGCTGTTCATACCCTGTCCCTTCGTCGGCCAGCGCAAGAACCGGGGAACCGTTTCTTTCTGTAATCTGAACTTCTCCCGTGCCGCCCGTTTTTACGGAAGTGACAACATAGGTCAGCACGGAGCGTATATTATCATTGTTCTCCCGCTGGTCCGCGGTCCCGTGATAGGAAACGGCGGAAAACACCACCAGAAGAAGAATAACGAAAAACAGCACGGTGATGGTAATCACCGGGAGCAGTTCTCCGATAATCCGGGCATGATTCCGTCTGGTCATTTCTCTTCTCCCTTCCGGTCAAGCACCCGCACGTCCGGGGGCAGGTTTTCCGCAAACGGAGTGTACACGATCAGGAAATCCTCCTGATTCACGGCCAGTCCGTAGTTTTCTGTCAGATATTCCAGGCTTTCCGGATAAGCCCCTTCGATCACATAGCACTGCAGCGCAAGCTGCTGCACCGTCTCCCTGATGGACCGGAGGCTGTCCTGCTTTCCTTCCCCTTCCGAAGAGCGCCAGAAGAACAGGGCGACAAGAACCGCCGCCGCTGCGATCGCCGCGCAGGAAAGAAGGATTGTTTTCCGGATGCTTTTCTTCATGCCGCGCTCCTCATCCGATGCCGTTCATAATCCCGATCAGCGGGATCATCAGGGATATCAGCATCAGTCCGATAAAAATCATCAGGATGCCGGTCAGCAGCGGTTCCGTCGTGTTGGCGATGCGGCGGACGGCCGCCTCATGATCATCCTTCAGGTTGCGGAGGACTTTCTGCAGGACCGAATCCAGCATGCCGCTGCGCTCCGCGGGGATCAGCATCCGGTTGTTCACCGGATCATACAGTTTTTCCTCGTAAGCCGCCTGGGAAAAGCTTTTTCCGCTCTCCATTTTTTCAATGCAGCGGTTCAGTTTTTCCTTCAGCGCGAAGGACTCCGCCACTTCCGCGCTTTTTTTGATCGCCTCGTCCTGCATTTCTCCGCCGGAGATGAACATGTCAAAGCAGGCGGTAAACCGGTACAGATCACTGGTCTCAAACACTTTCGCGAACACCGGAAAACGTCCGAGAATCTTCCGGATGGTTTCCGCCCGGCCGCTCCGCCATAAGAAGACACCGATCAGAAGAAGGACAACCAGCACGATCATCACGACCAGCATGATCCGGCAGATCAGGAACGAAATATCGATATAGCGGTATGAAGAAGCGGAAAGGCTTCCCGTCAGATTGCTGTACACACCGTAAAAAGCCGGGAAAACCACTTTCAGCATGACGATCAACACCGCGATGACCATCACCAGGAGGATGATCGGATAGCGGACGGCTGAAACCAGCGTTTTGCGCATGGAATCCTCGGAACGGAAGTATTCCGATAGATGGAACAGCGTATTCTCCAGACGTCCCGTATATTCCGCCGCCTTTGTCATGTCGCAGGCATAATCCGGAAAGGTTCCCGCTTCCCGCATGGCCTCTTCAAAAGAAATGCCCTGCGACATTTTTTCCGACATCTGTTCCAGCGTCCCGTACAGGACACTGTCGGAAGGATCGGTTTCATCCCTCAGCAGGCTGCATCCTTCCGAGACCGAAATACCGGCCTGAAGCATCATGGCCATGTTCTCGAAAAAGGATCCCAGCTGCGCCCGATCCAGACTTTTCGTTTTCTTTGCTCCCATCGCATTTTCTCCTTCGCCGCCCGGTCTGCCCGGTGTTCAGAATGTGTAGGCGTCCACGTAATTCGTTCCGTTGCCGATAAAGCCGTTGTCCGCGCCGTTCGCGGAAAAAGTCAGGTCAATCCGGTTCCAGTTTTTGCCGCTGACCTTGAATTCCACCAGTGTCCATCCGTCTTTTTCGGAATAAAACATATTCCAGGCATGATACAGATCATCCGGCGCCACATATCCGAAAATGATTTTCGTCGGCACCCCCTGGCTTCGCAGCATCGAAGCCGCAAGACAGGCGTAATCAAAACAGATGCCTTTTTTCTCCTTCATGGTCAGATCCGGGTCCGGAAGGTACCCGGACTGGACCGTTT
>CADBNG010000073.1 GCA_902795985.1 uncultured Lachnospiraceae bacterium | reverse complement strand
GATGGTCCTGGATGTTTCCGGGTCCACCCTGCTTTATGCCGTCTATCTGATCGTTTACACCGTCCCCCACCTGTTCATGCCGATTCTCTCCGGCGCGATCCTGGATCGTTTTTCCCGGAAAAGGATGATTTATACGCTGGATTTCATATCCGCGGGGCTGTACCTTCTGATGGCGGCCTCTCTTTTCGCGGGATGGTTCTCTTTCCCGCTGTTCGCTGTTTTCTGTTTTGTCCTGGGATGCATTGAAAGCACCTATATGGTCGCATACGAAAGCTTTTATCCCCTGCTGATTACGGAAGGCAATTATCAGAAAGCCTATTCCATTGCCAGCGTTCTGGAAACCGTTTCCGCCGTCATGGTGCCGGTTTCCGCCCTGCTGTACCGGCAGGTCGGGCTGGCGCCGCTTCTTCTGGCCAACGCTGTATGTTTTTTCGCTGCAGCGGTAATGGAAACACGGATCCGCGCGGAGGAAGAATATATCGAAAAGCAGAAAGCCGCGCGGGAGGACAATCTCAGCCGTCCGCGGCAGATGCTGAAGGATATCAGGGAAGGCTTTGTTTATCTCGGTCAGGAAAAAGGCCTTCTGGCCATTGCCGTGTACTTCGGGTTTTCCGCCGTCTGCGAAGGCGTTTCGAATGTGATTACTCTTCCCTGGTTCACCGGAACCTATGAAAACGGCGAATTCCTGTACATGCTGGTCTGGGGCATGGCCCTTGCCGGCCGCGCCGTCGGAGGACTGATCCATTACCGGAAAAAGATCCCGGCCGCCCGCCGGTACGCTGTCGCCCTGACGGTATACATCGTAATCTCCCTGGGGGAGGGTTTTTATCTCTTTTCCCCCGTTTCCGTCATGATGCTCCTGTGCTTCCTGATCGGAATCGGAGGGGTAACCAGTTATACGATCCGGATCTCCGCCACGCAGAGCTATGTTCCGGACGAACGGAAAGGCCGGTTTAACGGCGCTTTCAACATGCTCTCCACCGCCGGCGCCCTGATCGGTGAATTTGCGGCGGGCACCCTTTCCACAGTCCTTCCGGAACGGATCGTCCTGATGTCGGCCATGCTGGTGTGCGCGGCAGCGGCGGTGATTTTCATCGGCGGCGGAAAGCGGGCCGTATCCGCAATCTACAACCGGACAGAATAAAGCCGTTTTTGCCTTCCGTAGTTTCCTGCTGTCCAAACCGCATTATTCCTTCCCGTTTCGCAGGCATTCTGTGGTACAATCGAACCACAAAGACCGCTTTTCCAAGGAGGCCGCAATATGAAAGGACTTGAATTATCCCGATCGTTTTTTCAGGAAGAATGCCTTCCGATGATACAGCAGAAAATGCCGGAAGTTCTTCCGTACCTTGCCGCCGGGCTGGTGGGGGAAGGCTCCGAATGTTTTGGCTTCGATGACGAAAAAAGCCGCGACCACGACTGGGGCCCGGCCTTCTGTCTCTGGCTTCCCGACGACGCGGCAAGGCAATACGGCTCTGCCCTGCTGGGGCTGGTGGATTCCCTCCCGAAAGAATACAAAGGCTTCCCGGTAAAACGGGCGGATCAGGCCCGCACCGGCGTGTTCTTTATCCGTCATTTTTACCGGACGCTGACCGGGCTGGAAGCCGGACCGAAATCCGCCGAAGAATGGCTTTCGGTACCGGAACCGAAGCTTGCGGCCGCTGTCAACGGGGAGGTTTTTCTGGACAATTACGGAGAATTCACCCGGATCCGCGAAGCTCTCCTGGCTCATTACCCCAAAGACCTGCTCCTCCGGCAGGTTGCCCAGACCATGGCGCTGGCCTCACAGACCGGCCAGTATAACTATCCCCGGAGCCTGAACCGGGACGACGCACTGGCTTCCGATATGATGCGTTCCTATTTTGTTTCCTATGCTGCCGACCTGGTCTTTTTGCTGAACCGGAAATACCGCCCGTTCTACAAATGGAAATACCGCGCCTTAAAGGAGCTCCCGCTGCTTGGCGAAGAAAGCTATCAGCGGCTTTCCGCCATTCTGAAGGAAACCGATCCCTGGCAGGCCGCATACCGGATAGAGGATCAGAGCGCGGCCATGCTGGACCTTTGCCGCGCCCAGGGCCTGACGGACGGGGACAGCGCCTTTATGCTGGACCACCTCGGTATTATCCTGTCTCGCATCCGGGACCCGCAGATTCGTTCCGTGCCGATTTCCATGGTGCTGTAATATCAGTTTTAATGTGTTCTGACACATCTGTTTTGTTAATATGTCCATGAAAACAGGACCGCCATTCACAGGCGGTCCTTTTCTGTCTTCATTTTTTCGCCGGCTTACGCAATCATATTCGCCGGGAACAGAAGGATGGCGAACACGCCCGCAACCAGAATCGAAAGGATCATTCTCTCCAGCCAGATAATGCACAGATGGCTGAACTTGACCGGCACTTCCGTACCCATAACGCAGGGGACGAAAGAAGCCAGGAAAATAATCGACGAAACCGGAAGCACGGCCAGCATGAAGCGCAGACGCATGCTCCAGACACCGACGGAAACCAGCAGAGCCGGAACGGTGACTTCCACGAAGGAAATCGTCGCGCCGGTGCAGGCGACCGCCAGCTCCTGACCGGTAAATCCGAAGATCCGGAAGAACGGCCAGAAGATGTATCCGATCCATCCGATGATCGGGGTATAGGTGTAAAGAACCACGCCGAAGGTTCCGAAGAAGGACGTTCCCGCGGAAACCGTGCCGAGGACCTTTAAGGTTTCATTCATGATATAGGCGATCCGTCTTCCGAGGCTTTCCTGATGCTCAACGATTTCAAGGGCCTCATGGAGGGCGTTCTTCAGCAGATGATCCTTGATAATCGGCTCCGGATTCGGGGTCGAGCCGGGATAATAATTATCCGGGATTTTATTCAGCGGACGCAGACGGAAACCGATCAGGGCCACAATCAGCGTAACGGCAAAGGCAACCCAGAAATAGGTATTCCAGTAGCTCTTTCCCCAGAGCTGTTCGTTGATCAGGCCGGTATTGGTTGCCAGCGCAAGCAGGAAGCCGACGGAAACCGTGGAAAGGCTCGTGTCGATGCAGACCGACTCTCTCTCGGTCATACGGCCGGATTTATACTGGTCGTTAACGGCAATGTGCCCTGCCGAGAAGTTGCCGAGGAAAGCCGTAACCATGATGATCGCCGCGCGGCCCGGAAGTTTGAAGACCGGACGCATGATCAGGCGGACAAAGACACCGATAAAGTCCACAAGGCCGTAGTCGACCAGGAACGGAAGGAACAGGGACGCGCAGGGGATCGAAATACAGATCGTGACAAGAATTCTCGCCATGACGAAGTTCGCGATGCTCGTTCCCAAAGCTTCCACATCGTTGAACATCCACCACATGAATCCCGGATGGACTCCGAAGTAAATATCGATAATATTGATGCAGAGCATAATAAAACCGATGCATTTGAAGATCGAGAAAACCGACGCGACCTTCGACGCTCTCCAGGCCTTGTCCGGACGGAGGAACATCATGTCAATGACCGCGTACAGACCGATCGCCCAGACGACGAAAGGCATGAAATTAAAATTCCCGGTATAAAATGCCGCTTTGATAAAGTTGGTGAGATGCGAACAAAGAACATTCGACTGTGCCGCCACCTGGCCCCAATGCCATGCCCCGATATTGATCTGATAGGCCGGCATGGGAATGTTGATAAAGAAGGCGAAAACCCCGAACACGGAAAACAGTATAAACTTCAGCCATGTGCCCGGTTTGTAATCGCTGATCTTTTTCTGCATGACATATCCTCCTCATCGAATTCTTCTAATTATAATAAAATAATATTTCATATTTTATCATCACTGTCAATCTTATGACAAAAGCGTTATAAATAAAAGTAACGGAAAATACATTTTTCCGTTACTCTGTATATTTTTTCTTTTTTAACCTGTATATCTGTATTTCCCGGAATGTTCCGGGATGCCGGTTTGGCCAGGTGAATCTCATTCCGGCTACACGTGTTCCGGCAGCCGCGCGTTCCCGCGGTTTCTCCGTCCGTCCATAAAATACCAGACCAGCTGGCTGATCAGCAGGCCGAACAGGAAGCCCGCGATTACGTCCGTGGGATAATGAACCCCCACATAAAGCCGGCTGACGGAAATCAGCGAATTCAGCACAACCAGCGGGACCCCGGCCCATTTCGGCAGCATCCGCAGAAAGACCAGGGATACGGCAAAACCGTTTGCCGTATGCCCGGAGGGGAAAGAATAATCATGCAGCGCGGGGATTAAAGGAACCAGCTGCGGAAAAGCGTCATACGGCCGGATCCGCGCCGCCAGCGGCTTCACCATGATATTGACAACCAGATAACACAGCGCCAGGGCTACCGCCGCGGTAAAAGCCGCTTTCCGGGTCTTTTTCGGGATCAGAAGGATCAGGATCAGACCGATCCAGAGATACCCGTGGTTTCCCATCCGGGTAATAACCTTCATGACCGGATCCAGAAAATCCGAACGAAGGAATTCCTGTATGAACAGAAGGACGGAAACGTCCCAGCTGGTAATGAATGCTCCCATTAATCAACTCCTCCCCGAAGGAATGGCGACACAGAACCGTCCCCCTGTCGTCCCCGAAGGAATGGCGACACGGAACCGTCCCCCTGTCGTCAGGCGGCAAGCAGTTCTTCCAGTGTATCGGTTTCCACTGTCAGGGTTATTCCCTTTTCCACTGAAATCTCCGCTTCCTTCACCTCTTCGTCCGTCATTTCGGCGTACGTCTTCTCCATTTCCGTCCAGCCCTCGTCTGTCACCATCATATGATAGACGGTGCCCTCTTCCCGGTTTATAAACGCAAGGATGACAATATACTTCCCTTCCGGCAATACCGCGCGCACCTGGTCGTCGCTGCCGGCCCAGGTGTAGTATTCCGTATCTCTCTCGTTGCTGAAGCAGGCGACCAGGATATCAAAGCCCTGGGAATAATCGGAGAAAGGAAAGCCGAAGGTGAGCAGGCCGCATCCTTCTTCCAGCTTATCCGGAAATTCGCTGCTTTCGATGCCCACTTCCTGAACCGCTTTTTTCACCGTCTCCACGAATTCCGGATAGCCGGCGGTTTCCATGCACCAGGGGAGCATCTCCGCCAGCTGTGGATAATCCGTACGCGGCGTCATCGCCAGGGAAACATTCATCCAGAAATACTGCTGGTCTTCCGGCTCCATTCCGCCTTTGTAAAGGAGATAGGAAATACGGTTCAGCAGAGAAGAATTCCGGTGAACGCCCCCGTTATCATTATTGTCGCTTGCGATAACGACGCCGGGAACATAATATTCTCCCCAGACTCTCTCCGGCTGCTGGCAGGATTTGGGATCCTTAAAAGAACGCTCGGTTTCTTTGGCGTTCTCGCCGTGAATCCAGTAACCCTCTTCATTTCCGGTGATCAGGTATTCCGCCAGATTGCCGAAAATGTCACTCATGCCTTCATTGATGGCGCCGTAGTCATTCTGATACAGATTCATCGTCATCATCGTCGATGTTATGCAGTGCGTGTACTCATGACCGACCACGTCCAGACAGTCGGAATAGACGGTTTCGTCAAATTCGAAAACATGAAAGCCTCTCACCTTCCCGGCATAGAACGCGTTATCTCCCGGGTCACCGTTTTCATCGCACAGGCCGAAAAGCAGAAGGGCCGGCGTTTCCTCCCCGTCCGGTCCGTCCCATCCGGTTTCCTTAAAATAATCATAGATCCGGATGAAATTATAATAGGTCAGCAGGATATCATTATCCCACGAGCCATCCTCCGAGCAGATCATCGAAAGGGTATTCTCCTTCTCGAATTTTACGTAATCCGCGCAGAGAATTTTCCGTTCCGAATCCGCCAGTATCACGGTATTCTGCTCCTGAGAGATGATAACCGGCAGCTCAACTTCTTCTTTCGTCCCGTCCCGGTGGGTAAGCTCCCCGGTCCAGGTTCCCGGTTCGCCGCTGTCAAAGGCAAAGGGGGCCAGATCTCCCGCCAGCGCATCCGCATTGCCCGGTTCTTCCACCGGGAGCGCATACATGTAATTTCCGTCTTCCATTACATAATGAGCCAGATAAGCCTTGTCGGAGCCTTCATAAATATTATCGGTATAAACGATCCAGACGTAACACAGGATATCCGAGCCTTCTTCCAGGGGAAGGAGCGTCTGTTCCGAAGCCCCTCGGATCGCCTGGAGTTTCTGCTCTCTGAACCGGTCTTCCACGATCGCTTCCGCTTCCTCCGCGTCGATGGTCCATTCCGGCTCGACGTTTTTCAGTTTCGGAATAATCGCGCTGACCAGTCCGGCTGCCTTTCCCCCGGCATCCACGATCAGTTTTACGGCCGCGCCGTAAACCCGGACGCCGGAAGCATACTGGTAAAACGTATAGTAAGTCACTCCGTCTTCTGTGGGACGGATCTCTGCCAGCTCCAGAATGGTGGACTCATCTCCGCCAATCTTTTCCAGAAGCGCCTCCATCGCGTCCTGCGCATCGTTTTCATCTTTGATTTCCTTATCGTAAAGCGATCCGTGCAGAAACCTGGTGGTCATTCCTTCTCCGGTGAAGGCGGCGTTGTCCACCTCATCGTCCTTTTCGACCGGAACGGTATCCTCTTCCGCGCAGACGGGCGTGCCCCCGAAAACGGTACCGACAGCAAGAATGCCTGCCAGAAACAATGCTGCCATCCTGTTTTTCAACGATATATCCTCCTTAAAACAAACCAGAACACAAATCAAATTGTTAGTTGATTATAACATATTATACGTTTTCGGCGTATTGAATTCGTCCGTCTTTCAATAAACCGATACCCGCGGACATAAAAAGCAGTCGGATCTTCTCCCCTGTCATCTCGGGCTGCTTCCGCATCTTTGCGGATGCCGTTTCAGAGCGGAAGCCTTTCCTGCGTGTCGATCCAGGATTTCTGTTCGGCGTCATGAATCCGGTCCCCTTCCCGGTAGTTTCCCGTAATAAACGGGGATTTCGGATCATGCAGACGGCTCTGTGCCAGCACTTCGGAAGGTTCCGCGTTCGCGTAGCAGTATCTGCAAAAATGCCGGCAGGTATTATAGGCGCCGATATCACAGGCCAGCCAGCATGCGCACTCCGCTCTCGCCCCTTTTCTTTTCGGGGCAGCCAGATATTTGCCGATGGCCTTTTCATAATCGCTGATCTTCATGCACCCGCTGCAGTCCGCGCCGTAAACGGCCAGTTCTTCTCCTTCCGCGCAGGGCTTCACGGTCATTCCGTGCTCCCCGGCGATTTCGATGATCGCTTTTCCGATCGCGATGCGCTCTTCCTGCCGGACCTCCTGTGCTTCCGGGAAGTTTCTCCGGACCTTCGGAAACAGATCGATGAAACTGATCACCACGGTTTCGGTATAACCGTCCAGCTCCGAGGCCATCTGTTCGAATGCCCGGAGATGATACTCCATGGTATAACGTTCCGAAAGGAAAATCGGGTCGTATCTCCAGCCGACGGAATGAATGCCGACGGTTTCCGACAGTTTCCGGAAATCCTCCAGTATACGGTGCTTATCCGGAACCCCCGGTTCGATATCCCTTCCGTATGGCGTTATCGTCACGTACCAGTACTGTCCGTAGTCCGCGAGCATTTCCATGTACGGGAACATCGGCGCCGGATTTTTTGTACAGAAACCGATCGCGTCCACCACCTCCGGATCCAGCCGGTATCGGCTGACCTGTGCCGGATCATAGGGATTGCGGACGCAGACGAAGCCTTCCCGCAGCCGGTTGGCAAACCATTCGGCATAAAACGCAGGTATATCGGTTCTCTGTCCTGTATTAATAATCATAAATCTTCTCCGGGCCCTGTCCCGGACCGGTTTCAAAAAACGTTCGCGCAGAAATACATGGCGCAAAGCCGGATTCTGAATTATAATCGTTCTGACATCTCTGTGTATCCATACTGTCCGCTTTGTCCCGGCAGTATTTTCATTGAGGACGGCATAATGTTCACTAAAATACTCATGAGCATCCTGGTCTGCTTCCTGATCGCGGGAGGCATCGACCGCCTCTTCGGCAGCCGGATCGGTATCGGCGCGGAATTCGAGCGGGGGTTCTATCTGATGGGGACCACGACGCTTTCCATCGTCGGTCTGATCGTTCTGGCCCCCCGTCTGGCCTCGGCCCTCACGGCAGTGGCCGCCCCGGTTTTTCATGCCATCGGCGCGGATCCGGCCATGTTTCCCGGAATGTTCACTTCCACCGAAGTGTCCCTTCCGCTTACCCTGGCCATGACGGAGAATATCCCGATCGCGAAATTCAGCGGGATTATCGTCGGCTCCTGCATGGGCGGCGTCATTTCCTTCACCATTCCCCTGGCCTGCGGCCTGATTAAAAAGGAGGATTACCGGTACTTTTCCGCCGGAATCCTGACCGGCTTCATCTTCGATCCGGCGGCCTGTTTTATCGGCGGCCTCGTAATGGGCCTGCCCGCCGGCGTCATCATGGTTCAGCTCATTCCGGTCATTATCCTGGCCGTGGCGCTGGCCCTGCTGATGTTTTTCATCCCGGAACCCACAATGAAAGCCTTCCGGATCTTTTCGAAATGCCTGATGGCGCTGGTCACCTTCGGCCTGTTCTGCGGAGCTGTGGAAGCCATGACCGGTTTCGTGATCATTCCCGGGCTCAATCCGGTCTCCGAAGGCTTCAAAACGGTGGGTACCATTGCCCTCTCCGTTGCTTCTGTCCTGTGTTTTCTCTTTGTCGTCCGGAAGGTCTTCGCAAAACCGCTTGCTGTTCTGGCGGAAAAAATCGGCATCAACGAACTGTCCATCATGAACATTATCATGTCCGCCACGACGATCGTGCCCGGTTATTCCACCTACGATCAGATGAACGGCAAAGGAAAACTCCTCTTTGCCGCGCTGACCGCTGCCGCGACCCCGGCCCTCGGCGTCCATCTGGGCGTGACCTCCGCCATGGCTCCCGAAATGATCCTGCCGATGCTGGTCTGCCGGGCCTGCGGAGGCGTATT
>CADBNG010000072.1 GCA_902795985.1 uncultured Lachnospiraceae bacterium | reverse complement strand
GTGGGACTGGCCACGGGTACGGCGGCGCTGCATCTTGCGGTCCGCCTGGCCGGACAGAAGCTGTACGGAAAGCCGGCGGCGGGGCACGGAACACTGGAAGGCCGGAAGGTCTTCTGCTCCGATATGACTTTCGACGCCACCGTCAATCCCGTAGCCTACGAAGGCGGGTTCCCGGTCTTTATCGATACGGAATACAGCACCTGGAACATGGATCCGGAAGCGCTGGAACGGGCTTTCAGACTTTACCCGGACGTAAAGCTGGTCGTTCTGGCCCATCTGTACGGGACGCCCTGCCGGATCGATGAAATCCGGGCGGTGGCGGATGCCCATGGCGCCATGATCGTCGAAGACGCGGCGGAATCCCTCGGCGCGACGTATAAGGGCGTCCAGACCGGGTGCTTCGGTGATTTTTCCATTCTTTCCTGCAACGGCAACAAGATTATTACCGGATCCGCCGGCGGCATGTTCTTAAGCGATGATGAGGAAGAAGCGGCGACGGTCCGGAAATGGTCGACCCAGAGCCGGGAGAACGCCCCGTGGTACCAGCACGAGGAGCTGGGCTACAATTACCGCATGAGCAATATTATCGCCGGAATCATCCGGGGGCAGATCCCTTATCTGCAGCAGCATATCGGCATGAAAAAGGCGGTTTTCGAGCGTTACCGGGACGGACTGGCCGACCTGCCGGTGGCCATGAATCCCATCGATTTTGAAAACTCCTCCCCGAACTACTGGCTCTCCTGCATCACGGTAAACCCGGAGGCCATGTGCGAAACCTCCCGGGGAGATCTGGAGGCGGTGTATACCCGGGAGAAGGGAAAAAGCTGCCCGACCGAAATCCTGGAAGCGATGGCAGCCTTCAACGCGGAGGGACGGCCGATCTGGAAGCCCATGCACTGCCAGCCGCTGTACCGGGGGCATGTGTTTGTCAGCGCGAAGGACGGCGACGATGTGGGGGCGGACATTTTCCGCCGGGGCCTCTGCCTGCCCAGCGACAACAAACTGACGGAAGAACAGCAGGAGAAGATCATTACGATTATCCACCGCTGCTTTGAATAAGGAGTCTGAAGGAAGCATGAACAGCTCGGATACCCTCTATCCGGATATTTATTTTGAGCCGGCCTACGGCCGTCTGTATGAAACGCCGGAGGAAACCTGCGAGCAGTTTCTTTACGAGACGGATGCCGGCAGGATATCCGACGTTTTTCTGAAACGCCGGATCCCGGATCTTCCGGAGGGAGAAGAGGCCTTCGATCTCATCACGCCCTATGGCTACGGCGGGCCGGTGATCCTTGAACTGAAGGATCCGGAAAAAAAGAAGGAGCTGATCGACGGCTTCATGCAGGCTTTTTCCCGCTACGCGAAAGAGAACCGGATCGTCTCCGAGTTTGTCCGCTTTCACCCGATCATCGGGAACGGGGTGGATTTCCGGGAAGCCTACGGCAGTCTTTATGACCGCAAAACGGTGGGCACGAACCTGACGTACGAGGACGTTATCGGGACGGAGTTCTCCAAACATAAAAGGAAGGACATCCGGAAGATCCTTTCCGACCCCCTGATCCGCTATGAGACGGAGGAAGCCCCGGACAGACTGGATGATTTCCTGGAAATCTATTATTCCACCATGGACCGGGACGCGGCGGACGATTACTATTATTTCGGGCGGGACTATTTTCAGAAAATCCTGGATTCCTTCCCGGAAAATGTGGTGACCTGCCGGGTGTTTTACGGGGAGAAGACGATTGCCATGGGCGTCTATTTCCGGTATAAGGGCCTGCTTCACGCCCACCTGTCGGGAACGCTGACGGAATACCTTTCCCATTCCCCGGCGTACATCCTGAAATATGCCATGGCGCTTTACGGTCACGAAAAGGGATATCAGTACATCCATTACGGCGGAGGGACTTCCTCCTCGCCGGACAACAGCCTGTATCAGTTCAAGAAAAATTTCGGTAAGAACACCGAATTTGATTTTTACATCGGAAAGAAAATCTGGGATGAGGCGGCCTACCATCGCCTGTGCGCCCTGCGGGGCGTGCCGGAGGACACGGCCTTTTTCCCGGCTTACAGAGCAAAAGGATAAAACAATGGGCATTATCAAAATCATCCGTTCACGGGAAATGTACCGCCTGAGAAAATACCGGATCTACGAGACGCTGCTGGCGGATTATATCAAACGGCCGGTGAAGATGAATCCCTTTAAGATCTGGTCCGTCCACCGGAAGGGATTTACCACCTCCGACTGGGCGATCCTGGGTCTGAATAAGGAGAATTACAAAAGGTACCTGTCCTCCAAACAGTACTGCCGGTATCATCCGATCAACGGGTATTATTCCAAGCTCGTGGATGATAAGACGGTGATCAAATACGTCTTCAACGGAACGGAATGCGCGAAGTATGTCCCGGACTATTACTATATGATCGACGAAGCCGGTATTATCCGTCCGATGATGGACATCGAGGCGGAGGACCGCCTTTATACGGCGGAAGACCTTTACCGCCTGCTGCTGGAGAAGAAAAAACTGGCAGTCAAGCTGGCCACCGGCTCCATCGGAAAAGGCTTTTACAAGGCGGAAGCCCGGGACGGGAAGATCTTCCTGAACGGAAAGGAAACCGATCCGGCGGATTTCCCGGCGTTCGTCTCGGGCCTGCGCAACTATATCATCTCGGAATATGTGCAGCCGCACCCGGATCTGGCCCGCATCTGGCCGGACACCGCCAATACGATGCGCATCCTGGTGGGACAGAAAAACGGAGAGTGGCGGATGATCCGCGGGTACATCCGTTTTGGCAGCAGACAGTCGGGTGAAGTGGAAAACTTCAACTGCGGCGGCGTGCTGTGTTACCTGGATGAGGACGGATATTTCAGCGGCGGCTATCTGCTGGACCGCTCCGGAGGAACACTGAAGTCCGTTCCGGTCCGGAACCATCCGGACAACGGGGAGATCATCGAAGGAAGGATTCCCTGCTGGGAGGAACTGCAGAAGGCCGTAAAAGCGGCGGAAAAGCTCCTGCCGCAGACAAAATATCTGGGGTTTGATTTTGTCATAACGGATTACAATATGCCGAAGATCCTGGAAATCAATTCGCTGACGTCTCTGGACACGCTGCAGGTGGACGGCTCGATCCTGGAGACCGAAAACGGGAAATGGTTTTTCACGGATCTGCAGGAAATGTAACGGAAACGGGGAGTATGAAAAAGAGGGGAATTTACGAAACAGCGATCAAACGTCTGCTGGACATCCTTGCCGCAGCGCTTCTTATTGTCGCCGCGAGTCCGTTCCTGCTGGCAACGGCCATCCTCGTGCGCGTAAAGCTGGGCAGCCCGGTGTTTTTCCGCCAGGCGCGGCCGGGAAAGGATGAAAAGATCTTTTCGCTCATCAAATTCCGGAGCATGACCAACGAAACCGGCCCGGACGGAAAACTCCTGCCGGATTCGAAACGGCTGATTCCTTTCGGAAAGTTCCTGCGCAAGACC
This sequence comes from uncultured Lachnospiraceae bacterium, assembly GCA_902795985.1. The sequence continues at coordinate 4,673 of CADBNG010000072.1, read as the reverse complement.
AGCATCGACGAACTGCCGGAGCTGATCAATATTTTCCGGGGTGATATGAGCTTTGTCGGTCCCCGGCCTCTTTCAATCTATTATCTTCCTCATTATTCCGAAGAAGCGCGGCGCCGCCATGACGTGCGTCCCGGCCTGACCGGCCTTGCCCAGGTTAACGGCCGGAATAATCTGCCGTGGGAGGAACGGTTCGCGTACGATCTGGAATATGTGGATCATGTTTCCTTCGTCATGGACCTGAAAATTCTGTTAAAGACGGTCAGCCGCGTCGCAAAAGGTTCGGACGTAGGCGTCCGGGGCACGACAAAGGTCCGGGATCTGGGGCCGTATACCATCATAAAGGAGGAAAAGACGATTAACGGGAAAACACCGCAGATGACCTGGCCGGAAATCGGCAGCTATTTCTGGCTGGACCGGGAGCCGGAACGTTTTTCGGGAGAACTTTCCTTAAGCTGGCTTCCAAAGGTTTCGGACCAGGCGTTTACTTTCTCCGGGAGAGCTGCCATCGACGTGGTTCTTCGGGATCTTTTGAAGGAGCGGAGCGTGGGGAAAGCCTGGATTCCCTCCTATTCCTGCGTTTCCATGCTGCAGCCGTTTCTGGATCATGAGATTCCCTACGGCTTCTATGACGTGGGCCGGAAGGACGGGGCGTTTTTCTGGGATATTCCGGAACTGAAAAGCGGCGACGCAGTGCTGATCATGAATTATTTCGGACTGGATACCGGCCGAACCGGCGAAAAGATCCGTCAGCTGAAGGAAGCGGGAGCGGTCGTTATCGAGGATATCACCCATTCCCTGCTGTCGGAGCGCGCGGCCGCGCCGGAGAGCGATTATCTGGTGGCCAGCCTCCGCAAATGGCTGGAGGTTCCCACCGGCGGATGGGCCGGAAAACGGGAAGGTTCCTTTGCCGACCATCCGGATCTGGACGGCGATGCCGCCGTCGGGGAGCGGATCGGGGGCATGAAGGACAAATACGATTATCTTTGCGGAAAGCATGAAGATAAGGAACGGTTCCTGGCGGTTCTTGCCAAATGCGACAACGATCTGATCCATGTGGACCGGATGCTGAAGCTGGATGGTTATTCTGCCGGAATCCTTGCCGGAACGGATGTGGAGGCGGTGCGTAAACGCCGCCGCGAGAACGCGGAAATCCTGCGGGACGGCCTGGCGGATCTGGAACCGGCCGGCTTCGGGGTTCTGCCCTTTGATTCCCGCCGGGACACGCCCCTGTTCTATCCGGTTTTTCTGGAACATGAAAAAAGAGAGTCCCTGCGCCGTTATCTGATCGGCCGGGGCATCTACTGTCCGGTGCACTGGCCGGAGGTCATGGGGGCCGAAGCCGGCGTCCGTGCCAATGAGCTGTCGCTGATCTGCGATCAGCGTTATTCCGAAGGAGATATGCGGGAAATCTGCGACCGCATTCATGAATGGGCGAAAGCCGAAGCCTGAAATACAGTAAAGGAGAGGCCGAAGGGGATGCGTAAACCCCGGCGGCGAAGAAAAGGTGGATTCATTAAAAGGAAAGCGGCTGCTGCTTCTGGGCGGCTCGCGCATCAGCTGCCAGATCATTCAGCACGCAAGGGAGCTGGGCATTATAACGGCGGTGACCGACTGGTATCCTCTGGAAAAAAGTCCGGCCAAGCAGGCGGCGGATGAGGCTTACTACGTCAGTACCAGCGATATCGACGCCATGGTATCACTGATCCGGGAGAAGAAATTCGACGGCGTCTTTACCGGCTTCACGGATTCCGTTCTTCCGTATTACGGCGAAATGTGCGAAAAGGCGGGCATTCCGGCCTACGGGACGAAAGAACAGTTCGAGATCTTTATCGACAAGCACCGCTATAAAAAGCTGATGCAGGAATACGGCCTTCCGGTCATTCCGGAATACCGGGTGGACCCGAACGACCTGGAGCGGACGGCTGCCGATGCGGAATATCCCCTTCTGGTCAAACCCAGCGACGGGTCCGGCGCGAAGGGCGTTTCCATCTGCCATAATCCGGAGGAGCTGAAGCAGGCTCTTTTGAACGCCGGGGAGTTCTCAAAAACGAAGGACATCCTGGTGGAGCGGTATGTGGACAATCCCGAAGCGACGGTGTTCTGGCTGTTTGATAACGGGAAGTATTACGTTACCCTTCTGGGCAACCGCCATGTAAAGCACAATCAGGACGGTGTGATTCCGCTTCCGGCGGGCTATACCTATCCGGCTTCTGTGCTTCCGCGGTTCATGAAGGAAGCCGTTCCGAAGTGGGAGAAGCTGTTTGCGTCCCTCGGGATCCGCAACGGCATGATGTTCATGCAGAGCAAGATCGTGGACGGCGAAATGTGGGTCTACGACATCGGCTACCGTCTGACCGGCAGCCTGGAATACATCAATATCAAGGAAATGAGCGGTTTTGACCCGATCGACATGCTCATCCGTTTTGCCCTTACCGGGGAAATGGGCGTGCCGGACCTGGATAAAAAGGCGGATCCGTATCTGGGCGGAAAATATTCCTACAACGTCTCGATCCTGTGCCGTCCGGGCCGGATCGCGAAGATCGAGGGAATTGAGGAAACCCGTAAGATCCCCGGCGTCCTGGACGTGGTCGTGGCCCATCCCGAAGGCGACGAAATCCGCCAGGATATGAAAGGCCTTCTGGCACAGATTACCGTCCGGATCCTCGGAAAAGCGGAGACGATCGAAATCATGAAGCGGGAAATGTTTCAGATCCAGGAGACGATCCGCGTGATCTCCGATACCGGAGAGCTGATGAATCTGGCGGGCGTGGATGAGAGCGATTTCATCGGGACAGTACTGGAAAAATAAAGAGGTAAAGAGCTGCGGCGCGTTTTCCGGCGGCAGCTTCCCGTAAAAAAGAGCAGACGGATCATGAAGAAAGTGGTGATTACCGGCGCTTCCGGCTTTCTGGGCCGGAACCTGTCGGAACAACTGAAAACGGACGGACGCTTTGAGGTCACAGGACTGACCGCAAACCCGGAGCTGATCGGCCGCCGGGAGGGCTTTTTATCCTTCGCGGATGCCGGGATCGTCGGAACCGGGCAGGAAGCGGAGCTGTTTCAGGATGCCCTGGTCGTACATGCCGCCTATCCAAGAGCCAGCGCGAAAGAACGGATTGCCGGAGGACTGGACTATGTCCGGCGGGTCTTTGAAAGCTGTGCGGATTATGAGGCAAAAGCGGTGATCCATATTTCCTCCCAGAGTGTGTATGATCCGGAACGCGCTGCTCCGGCAAAGGAGAGTGATCCGGTATGGATCGGTTCCGTTTACGCGGCGGGAAAATACTCCATGGAACTGCTCGGGGAGAGCATTCTGCGGAAAACCGGCACCGTCTGCTGCAGCATCCGTCTGGCCAGCCTGATCGGCCCGGGTTTTGACGCGCGGATAACCAACCGTCTGCTGAAAACCGCGGCTGAGACGGGGAAGATTACGGTGAAGGAGCAGCCGCAGGTTTTTGGTTTTCTGGATGTCCGTGACGCCTGCCATGCGCTGACGGTCCTGCTGGATACGGACCCGAAGAACTGGGCACCGGTTTATAATCTGGGACCGGAGGGCGGAGTGACCCTGCTGCAGATTGCGGATGCTGTCAGGGAAGTGCTGGCAGAGGAAAACAAAGCGGTGAAAGTGGAAGTGCTTCCCGGCACCGACCGGGGATGCTCCTGCGTGGACGCATCGCTGTTTTATCGGGATTTTGGCTTTAAACCGGCGCTTTCCCTTCAGGAAAGCCTTCGGAGGATGAGAACCGGTGGGAACGGATAAGGGAATTCTTTTTCAGATCGGAAACCGGCGTTACGAGGTCACGCTTCTGGGCCTTCTGACGTTCTTTTTCTTCTGCCGTCTTTCCTTCCTGAACTTCGCGAAAACCTTTCATCTGCCCTTTAACCTGGTGGTTTACGCGATCGTACTGATCCTGATCGGCACGTTTGCGCTGTACACTTTCCGCAGTCCGAAGAACATTTCCTGGGACGGGATTGTCCTGATCGGGGCGATGGCGGTTTTCTTCGCGGCGACGCTGTATTTCCATCCGGAGTATCAGGACCGTTTTAACGACGCGCCGCACAACGGCCGTTTCAGCGCGGAAGCGGTTTTCCAGATCGGATCGGCGATTTATGCTTATTATGTGATCCGGCTGCACCGGTTTGACGCGAAGAAGCTCTATGATATTTTCAGGTGCATTGCCTGGTTCCTGCTGTTCCTGAACATCTGGACGATTGCCTTCAACCGCGAGGATGCCTACAGCATGGACTTCGGGTACCAGATGGCCATGGCGGCGATCCTGTTCATGGCGGTTTTCCTTTACGAAAAGAAAAAGCTTCTGTATCTCTTCCTGAGCGGGGGCAGTATCGCGGCCGGAGTGGTTTACGGATCGAGAGCCTGCGTCATCGGTTATGCCGTTTTTATCGCGGCTTATATGATCTGGCAGCACCGGATGACTCTTCGGCAGTTTTTCCTGCTGTTCCTCGGGCTGCTGGCCGTGCTGGTTTATAATTCCCGGACGATTATGATGGGTATTTACAATCTGCTGGTATCCATGGGACTGAATTCCCGGACCCTGCGCCTGATCGCGGAAGGGGATATCATGGCGGCGGATACCGCGAGGCAGGATTCCATCTGGCCGGACATGATCGCCCGGCTGAAAAGCGCTTCGGTTTTCAAAATCCGCGGCGCGTAC
>CADBNG010000071.1 GCA_902795985.1 uncultured Lachnospiraceae bacterium | reverse complement strand
GCGCCTGAAAGGTTTTGCCGTGACCGTATATGAAAAAAGAAACAAACTGGGCGGAATGCTCCGTTACGGTATTCCGAGCTACCGTCTCCCGGATAAAGATCTGGACTGGGACATCGACAATATCCTCTCAACCGGAATTGAGGCCTGCCGCAGCGTGTCCATCGGAAAGGATATTACGCTGGAGGAACTCCGGGAAAAGCATGACGCCGTGTTTATTTCCATCGGCGCCCATAATGCGAGTAAGCTGGGATGCGAAGGGGAGAATGCCAAGGGCGTCATGTACGCGGTAGATCTTCTTGGGGCACTCGGTAACGGAACGCCTCCGGATTTCACCGGTAAACGGGTTGTTGTGGTCGGCGGCGGGAACGTTGCTATGGATGCCACAAGGACCTCCATGCGTCTCGGCGCGGAATCCGTAACCTGTATTTACCGCAGAAGGATCGAGGACATGACCGCCCTTCCGGAGGAAGTGGAAGGAGCGGCGGCGGAAGGCTGTGAAATCCGCCAGCTTCTGGCCCCGGTCCGGATCGAGACGGAAAACGAGCAGGTTACCGGCTTTGTCGTTCGTCCCCAGATGCCCGGCCCGGTGAAGGGCGGCCGCCCGTCACCGATTGATTCCGGAAAACCGGAGGAAACCATTCCCTGCGACGTGGTGATTATTGCCATCGGCCAGGCGATCGATTCCGGCTATTTCGAGAGCGCCGGTGTTGCGACAAAGCGCAGCCGCATCGTTGCGGAGCTGGATACCAGCGTCAGCAGCATGCAGGGCGTGTTCGTCGGCGGAGACTGCTTTACCGGCCCGGCCACGGTCATCCGCGCCATTGATGCCGGAAAAGTCGCGGCGGACAGCATCGAAAGATATTTCGGATTCCATGTTCCGATCCGGTGCGATGTGGAAATTCCGGCTCCGGATACTTCCCTGAAGCTGGCATGGGGGCGGGTCAAGATGACCGAACGTCTTGCCAGTGAACGGAAGAACGATCTGGAAATGATGGAACTGTGCCTCACGGATAAAGAGGCGGCACAGGAATGCGCCAGATGCCTGCGCTGTGACCACTACGGTTACAGCGGCTTCAGAGGAGGGAGAGTGAGAGAATGGTAAATATTACGATCAACGGAAAAAACTTCTCCGTTCAGGAAGGCAGCACCATTCTTGAGGCAGCCCGGGAGAACGGGATTCTCATCCCGACGCTTTGCTATCTGAAGGATATCAATGAAATCGGCGCCTGCCGTGTCTGCCTGGTGGAAATCGAGGGAAGCGAACGCCTCGCCGCGGCCTGCAATACCGAAGTCAGCGAAGGAATGGTGATCCAGACCAATACCAAACGGGTTATCCGGGCCAGAAGAAACAACGTCCGGCTGATCCTTTCCGCCCACGACGGCCGCTGCCCGAACTGCGCCCGGAACAAAAACTGCGCGCTGCAGGATCTTGCCGGGGATATGAACCTGCTGCTTCCCGTTTACGAGGAAAAAATCCCGCAGAATTCCTGGGATCTGAAGCTGCCGCTGATCCGGCAGGAGTCCAAATGCATCCAGTGCCTGCGGTGCATCAGCGTCTGCGAAAAGATCCAGGGGATGGACGTCTGGGACCTTCTGGGTACCGGAAGTCATGCTGACGTCGGCGTGCGCCAGGGAAAGAAAATCACGGATGTCAACTGCACGTTCTGCGGACAGTGCATTACCCATTGCCCGGTCGGCGCTCTCCGGGAGAGAGATGATACGTATAAGGTGCTTGGCGCAATTGCCGACCCCGGCAAAATCGTTGTCCTCCAGGTCGCTCCGGCAGTGCGTTCCGCATGGGGCGAAGGCATAGGTCTGAGCAAAGAACAGGCTACGGAAAAAAGAATGGCCGCCGCTTTCCGCGCGATGGGCGTTGATTATGTGTTTGACACGAATTTCTCCGCCGATCTGACCATTATGGAGGAAGGCAGCGAGCTTCTGGCAAAGATGAAGGATCCGGAGCATTTCAAACGGCCGATGTTCACCTCCTGCTGTCCGGGATGGGTCCGGTTTATGAAACTGGAATATCCGGATTATGTGACGCAGCTTTCCACCGCCAAGTCACCCTAGCAGATGTTCGGCGCGATCGCGAAAACCTACTTCGCGCAGAAGATCGGCGCGGATCCGGAAAACATTTTCTGCGTTTCCGTGATGCCCTGCACCGCGAAAAAATACGAGTGCGACGTTCCGGAAGTCAATGATGCCGGAGCCGGAAAGGACGTGGACGTTGTGATTACCACCCGTGAAGTGGACCGTCTGATCCGGCTGATGGGCATTAATGTGGCGGCGCTCGAGGAAGAAGAGTTCGATTCTCCGCTTGGCAGCGGCACCGGCGCGGCGGTGATTTTCGGCGCCACCGGCGGTGTTATGGAAGCCGCTCTTCGTACCGCTTATTATATCCTGGAAGGCAGGAATCCTCCGGCGGATGCGTTCCTGGCCGTACGCGGGCCGGACGACCGGAGGGAAGTTACCGTTACGTTAGGCGGCGTCCCGGTCCGGGCCTGCATTACGAGCGGACTGGGAAATACCCGGAGAGTGATGGAAGATATCCTTTCCGGCAAAGCCGAGTATGATTTCGTGGAAATCATGGCCTGTCCCGGTGGATGCGCCGGCGGCGGCGGCCAGCCGATCGAAGACGGGAAGGAACTTGCCGGCGAGCGGGCGAAGATCCTGTACCGCCTGGATGAG
>CADBNG010000070.1 GCA_902795985.1 uncultured Lachnospiraceae bacterium | reverse complement strand
GTCCAGCGCAGGCTCTGTTCTTCTTCGATTTTGATGTTCTCCGCATCAATTCCTTCGAAGACGGCCTTCTGACCCTCTTTCAGGAACAGGGAGCCGTCCGCATCCGTTGCGTGCAGGCCGGACTGGAGGATCCATTCCCCGTCCTCGTTCTTATTATAGAGATAGTATTCCTTCTCGGCATAAGGCTCGCCGTCTTCCAGCCAGGTCAGGAAGAACTTGAACTCATCGTTCCGGCGTTCCGCGGGAACGTCCTCGGTCAGTTCTTTTTCCAGCTCGAGCTTGCGGGCCTCGACCATCTTGACGCGGACCGAATTGCCGGAAGCGGTGAACTTGGTGTCCGTTCCGGTATTGTAAGCGTAATAAGCCGCGTTATTATAGGCCCATACCGAATCCTCCGGCATTTCGTCCGGAGCGATCATATGGATCGACACGGAAGCGCTCTGTTCGGGTTCCAGGGCAAAGCCGTTCGCGCCCAGGTCAAAGGCAACGGATTTGACGTCCGCCAGGTCTCCCGTCCAGTCGGTGGAAACAATCCAGCCGTTCTCTTCGGTAAGAACTTCGTGCGGATCCTGGGCTCCTACCGGCAGCTTCGCGTCGCGCGCCGCGTTGTAGTAGATAACCGGCTTCGCGCCGAGGGCTTCCACCTCACCGGTGATCACGCCGTCAAAAGTGCCGTACCAGCAGGTGTCGTCAAATCCCCACTCCGGAGCGGGAACATCATCTCCGCCGGTGCCGCGTTCGGTCAGCGCATTCTCGATGTGATCGAAGAACACGATATCGGCCAGATCATGGGGCGAGGAATTGGTCAGCGTAATCTGGTACTCATATCCCTTTCCGGGAAGCACGGTGGTGCTGGCTTTGTAAGTGCCGAAGGGATCGGCATCCGCGCGGACCAGCTTCTCCAGGAAGTCGTAGGACGCCAGCGCGATGTCGGAGAAGACCTGGGACTGAGCGTACAGCACGTTCCGGGTATCGGTCCTTCCGTCGCGGTTGATATCCGCGCCCATTTCCTGATAGTACTCTTTGAAGCCGTCCGTCGTGACGACATTGCCGTCATCATAGGATACCTCGCCTTCTGCTCCGAGAATGCCCTTTTCGTCTTCCGGCGCAGGCATATAGGCGACAACGTTGGGACGCTCGGTCGCCAGGGAATAATCCTCATATTCACAGTAGGCGTCAAAGGCCACGCCGAATCCGCTGAACCATTCTCCGCCGGAATAAAGTGAGGATTCACGTCCCGCATAGTGGATATGGAAGGCGACCATGGTACGGCCGGTTCCGTTCCAGTTCAGGATTACGTCGGTCTCGGGATCGACGGTAACGGTCACCTGGTTCTTGTCCCAGGAGTTTTCACTGATCTTCGACGTCTTATCCCGTGTAAATGTCTTCTTCAGACGTCCGGCGGTAATGGTGCCGGAGGGATCCAGCTGTACGCCGTAAGGCAGCAGATCGTAGAACACCACGTCCGTACGGTCCGGTGTATCGACGCCGGCTTCTTTAATATAATTGACCGCTTCTTCCGCATAGAGCTGATAGCCTTCAAAGGCCTCCATACGGTACCGGACGTTCGCCCGGCCATGCACCCGGTCGTTGTAGGCATTTCCGTCCTTGCGGGCCATCGCATGCTGCCGCTCGCTGTAGAGCGTGATGATATGGTTGTCACGCATAAGGATGGTGCCGTACAGGTTGCGGGTCAGATCCGCCAGACCCGGCTCGGAATAGTTTCCGTTTCCGGTGCTGGTATCCTGGAAATATCCCTGGGAGCCGTTCGGGGTGAAATATTCACCCATGATGCCGCCCAGGTTCTCCACACGGATCGTGGAGGCATCCGGGAACTGCGCGAAGACCGGGGAATCGCCGCGGATGGAAATATTCATGGAGATGTAGCTCTCCGTAGAATAGTCCACGGAATTCTGCTCGATCTTGACGCGCCAGGGCTCTCTGGCAATCTGGTCCGCGGTAAAGGTGTAGGACAGGTTTCCGCTGGGTTTCCATTCCACGTAACCTGCCAGTTCCCACTCATCGGCGGAAACAGGATTGCCGGATTCGTCCAGCGCGAACATCGCGTAGACCTTCATGCCGCGGTCCAGATCGCCGGTCAGGCTGACCGGAACCGTAGCGCCGGTTTCATCTTCGTAAACGTCATAACCCACCGTGTTGATCCGCGCGGTTACTCTGTTGAAGTAGTAATCATCCTTGGTAAGGATATAATGATTGCCGACCTGCGATCCGTCCATCGGGAAAGCGTAAACTACGTCATCCACCGTAGAGACCTTGGCATAGGTCCCGGGGATGTAGTCGCCCATTTTCCAGTCCGGGCCGCTGAGCAGGTAATGGGTCAGCTTAAAGCTCCGGCAGGTGCCGTGCACCGTAAAGTCGGAGGTCTTCAGATCCGTATCGTCATCAACCAGATTGTAGACGGTGACCCAGCTGTACAGATCATCCGGCGCGCCGTCCTTTCTGACTCCGATGATATCGCCGCGGTAATGCCAGTCGTAATCCACATAAGTCCAGTTGGCATTGGCGGACCGGTACTGGAGCGAATCCTTCTTCGGTTCATCCAGGCCGGCCATCGTCCTGGTCGGATCGTCAAAGTCCGCGATGGTGTCATAGGGCATCAGGCAGACGTTGACCTGGTTGACCAGAACCGTCTCGTTCGGGATAACGGTATCTCTGGGATAGGCCGTCACCACGAAGTAATACTGTTCGATATTCCGGTTCTTGCCGTAATTCGTCGTCTGGAAGGTATCCCTGGATGGCGCCTCTTCCGGATAATAACCCGACATATCCATTGGCTTATAGGCAGTGCCGCCGGTCGTATACCGGGAATCCGTACGGGTCCAGCCTACGATAAAGCCTCCCGGCCCATCCCGGTAGCCGGTCAAATCATTGAAATAGATATTGTAAGGCTGATTGGCATAGCCGTTCATCGAAACGGCCCAGACCACATACACGTAATCATCAAAGTGATCCATCAGCTTTTCGCCGGCGTAGTCAAACATCTCATTGCCTTCGTCGTCTTTAAAGCTGGGAATGGTCTTGGTTGCCGCGCCGGGGGCAAAAGCCTGCAGCTGTTTTTTGGTGTAGAGGCCGGGAGCATAGCTGGCTCCGCCGTTGTATGCCCTCTTCGTTACATTATTCAGCTGGGTGTAGGTATCCACATGTCCCTTCAGCGGCTGAACTTCTCCTTCGTCCAGCGTCTGGGTAACATAGGTGCCTTCCTCGGTTTCCACCTTAACTTTGACGTCCGGCATCACAGACCATTCAAACTGGTCCTCGATCTCCATGACATCGTATCCCGTGTAAAGGACCTGGAAGGCGTTGCCGGATGCGGCGTCGAGCTTCTTATAGTTATAGAAGACCAGTTCATCGGTCTCTTCGTCAATATAATAGTTAAAAGCGGTTTTCCGGGCTTTGACGACTTTGTATTCGCCCGTCTCGGGATCGTATCCGCCCAGGGGCGTACCCAGATCCGACGGATCCACTTCCCGGCGGATTTCCTTGCCGTGTCCGTATTTCACCAGGCTTCTGGGGATACGGATAATAACACTGAAAGGTTCCAGATCCTTGCTGTTGTGGAACTCCATCTGATACTTGATGGAGAAGTCGTCGTACTTCCAGACTTCATGGTTGTTGCTCTGGTTGACATAATAAATGTCGTAATCCCAGTAGGTGCTGTGGCTGGTTCCCGTAGCGTAGGCCCGGCGGACCCGAACTTTTCCGTCTTCATCCACATACCCGTCGTCCATCATCGTCGCTTCAGCGACGTCGTCGCCAAGAGCGGTCAGCTCACCGAGGGTCAGAAGGCCTGTCAGATCCAGCGGCTTGCGGGTATCTTCCTTCTCTTCCTCTTTTTCCACTTCCAGCGCTTCTTCATCGGTCTTCACGTATTCGACCGTGCCGGTCACCGGAAGAAGCTCTTTCTCTTTCAGATGCTCCACTGCCGCGCCGTTCTTAACGGAAATTTCCGGAACGAAGGACCACTTCGAATCCGGAACCGCTTTGGAAACATCCAGATCGCTGTAAAGCACCTGCCAGGCACTGACCGTGCCGGCCGGGATTTCGGTATAGTTGAAGAATACCAGTTCTTTTTTATCGGGATCGATATAATAGTTAAAGAAGGACGTTTCGCTCTTCTTCGGCTCGGCAAGGGAGGCCTGCGGGACGCCGACTTTCGACGGACCGACTTCCGAAGGAACGTCCTGCACGAGGTATTTGATCAGGCTTAAGGGAACGCGGATCTCCACCGCCTTTGCGGGCATGGCCTTCGCGCTGCTGAACTCCAGCTGGTATTTCAGGCTGAAGTCCTCTTTCTTAACCACGTTGTGGGAATCCGTCTGCCAGACATAATAAATATTGGCTGCCCAGCCTCTGTCTCCGAGTTTGGCAACGGCATCCTTGTCCAGCGTCCGGATCGTGGAGAACACTTCGGACGGAGAAGCTTCCGTGATCTCACGGACCGTCTTCATATTCTTATAAGGATCGGCTGCGGCCTCAGGCTTGGTCCCGTCGGTTCCGGGCTTCTCCTCTTCGGTATCTTTCTGATCCTTCTCGTCGTCAGCGGGAGCGGCCGGCGTTTCTTCGGCATCGTCCGTCTTATCCGAAGGATCTTCGGAAGGAGTTTCCGGTTCGGAAGCCGGTTCCTGATCCGCAGGAGTCTGTTCGCCGGATTCATCATCCGCCGGACCCGGTTCTTCATTCTGAGGATCCTCCGCTGCGGGTTCTTCCGCTGCGGGCTCTTCTGCCGCGGGTTCTTCCGCCGCGGGTTCTTCCGCCGCGGGTTCTTCCGTCACAGGATCCTCCGCCGCGGGCTCTTCCGGGACAACCGCAGGCTCTTCCGGAACCTCTTCCGGCTCTTCTGCTGCGGGCTCTTCGGTATCAGAGCCTCCCTCTTCCGCCCCATCATACGCAGCATCCGCCTCCGGAACTGCCTCGGGCTCTTCCGTTACTTCATAAGCCTGCTCTTCTTCCGCAGCATAATCCTCATCCGCGTAAACGAATGCCTGCGATAACGGCTGCAGCGTCAGTATCAGCGCCAGCGCCAGTGCGAGCAGTTTTCCGACTGTTTTTCCTGATCTTTTCCTCATGCTCTTACTTCCTCAATTTATAGGACGTCGGTGTGTCTGGTCTCTTTCGGAGTATCCCTCTTATTCCTCAGAGCCGGTACTTCTCTTTCTTCGTACAACCAGCAGTACAATAAGTGCTGCGGCTGCGGCCGCGATAATGATCACATAGGGCAGGAACCGGTTGGGATCATTTGTTTTGGCCGTGGTCTTCCGCGGAGGCGTTGTTGTCCGCGGAGGAGTCGGGGTACGGGTCGGGGTGACCGTCGGGGTCGGTGTCCCTGTCGGGGTCGGGGTGACTGTCGGGGTCACTGTCGGAGTCACTGTAGGGGTGACTGTCGGGGTCACTGTCGGAGTGACCGTCGGGGTCGGTTCCACGATCGTGTTCCGGAACGCGAAACTGGTAGTTGCCGATCCGGAAGTTTTGGAGGTGTATCCCTGCACCGTCTCTTCCTCAACCGTGTACTCGATCGTGTTTCCGGACGCATCCTTCTCGCTCAGTCCGGTCCAGGTATACTGCCAGCCGTTTCCGCTGTTTAATGTCGCGGTTCCGGCTTCTGTTCCGTTCGCGAACAGCGTCACCTTCAGGGTCTTCGGACGGGTTTTTAACGCGTCGTTATCGTCAATCCAGATTTTCAGCACCGACACGCTGGTCTCATCCGGCGTATAGGTGTTGACGATGTCGCTGCCTTCATAGGTGGTCGTATACCCGGGAACGGCATCTTCAACGACAGAATACTTAATCTCTCCGTTCTCGTCCGTTTTCGGCAGTTCCGCAAACGTCCATGCCCAGTCATCCTGTTCCGTTACGGTCGTGCTGTCAATCTCGATTCCGTTCTGCAGAAGATGGACCGTGATGCTTTCCGGCCGGGCTCCGGCCGCGTTGTCATCATCCTGCCAGATCTTCTTTCCGGAAACCTCCACCTCTTCGTAGTCATTGACGAAGCAGATCTCCAGCGGCTTGACCGCGGTCTCGTCATTGATGGTCATGGGCGGGGGCACTATAAGATTATCATAATCATCCAGCATCAAATAAACCGTCACATGATAGACTGTTTCGTCAAGAACGAAGCCGTTTTCAAACTCGGTAGTCTGCCGGATCGTATATTTGTATTCACCGGGTTCCGTATACGTGAATTCTCCGAAGGACTCCTCCCCGGCTTCGACCATCGCGATATTGTTTCCGCGGTCGGGTTCCGGCGCGCCGTCCTCCGGCGTCAGCTCGAAAAGATACACCATACCTTCCTGCGCTGCCGCTGCTTCACTCAGCTCCAGCTTTATCGGGATCTCCAGTGTAACCTCCTGGGGCGGTTCCACATCGTCGGAACCTTCGTCCGGCTGCGAACTGGTCTGCGTGGTGCCCGGATCCGGATCCCCGTCTGCGTCAGCCGCGAAGACCGGGCCAGAAAGGGTCATGCCGAAAACCAGGATCAGCGCAAATAAGAATGCCCCGAACTTTCTGATAATTAAATCTGATCTTTTTGAAAATCTGTCCATTCTGATACCTACCGATGCCTTCTATTCTTTATTGTCTGTTACTCCAGTTTACCGAGCAGCAGGATCCGTTCTTTCGAATCCGCCACGGCGCAGGTCGATAACGCGAGGATGCGGTCCTCTTCCCCGATGGGTTCTCCGGCGTAAACGGCTTTCGTCAGAAGCCCGTCCAGAAACTCCCTTTCCCAGTTGTTTCTGACCCGGAGCGGGTCAAAATACCGGGTATCCTCCGATGTGGTCACCACACAGGCAAAAAACCGGATTCCGATCGCGGTGCCGTCTGCGAGTGTCAAAGTGCCTGTTCTTTCTTCTTTCCAGAAGTCCGGGTTCCGGAAAAGATCCAGGTCGCCGAACATCAGATGCTGCTCCACATGGTGCCCGTAAATGATTGAATACACATCCGTGAATTCCGGGCTGTTCCGGTAATCCAGGAACGGGCAGCCGGTAAAGGAACGATTGCCTTCCACATCTGTCGTCAGATACCGGACGTTGTCCGCGCCCTGCGCGACCGGTGTGTCGATCTTTGTGCCGTCCACCTTCAGCCAGGCAATGATATCGGGGTTCCGTTCGGTCTTTTCTCTGAACTCGTCAAAAGTCCCCGCGGTTTCCTGCGCCTGTTCATAAGCCTGATCCGTTTTACGGAGCTCCAGTATCAGGAGCAGGAGCGTTGCCAGCAGCACGGCGATCAGGAGGATCAGGACGATCCGGAACCATCCCGGACTGCTTTTTTTCGGTTCTTTCATGCGTCTGGTTTCTGGTGCATTGATTCCTTTTTACAACGGTTTCCAGCGAAAAATAAAAACAACTATACAGAGTACTTATACCACACTAACATTCAATATTCAATGTGTTACGTTAATTTGGCAGAGCAAAATCGAATTAAAACGATAAATTGTTTATAAATTAAGGGTTATAAAAAAAGAAACCGGCAGCTCAGATCCATCATTAAATACGAATGGCGACAGGGGGACGCTTCTGTCGCCAAAACGATCAATCGCCGGCAGGCCGGAAAAGGTCATCCCGGACGAGTCCGGCGATCTGCGGGCAGAGATCCGGCCGGGCATTCTTCAGCGCTTCCTTCGCGGAAACTGCCAGGTGATCAGAGTTCCCTTCCGCGAAGCGGCAAAGGACATAATCTTCGATCCGTTCCTGGATCCGGCGGATTTCCTCCAGCTCCGCTTCCGTCCGGTATTCCTTCGCGAACAGCGGCGACCCGCTTTCGTCAAAGCCCGTTACCGCCGGTTCCGGAGAAGCGAAATAGTATTCCGGAGCGCGGTAATCTCCCAGACAGACGAGCTCCTCTTCTTCCGCGTAATAATGATCCGGCGCCGGATCGTCTTTCCTTTTCCGGACCCCGGCATAATAGCCGGTCAGGGTAAAGGGGCAGAACCGGTCCAGCCACCGCTCGGTGGTTCCCGCGCTGACCAGATCCGCCAGAACATACCGGCCGTTGACCTTCAGGCCGATCCGCTCAAAATAACGGATCGTGTTCTGCCGGTTCCGTATTGCCGCCTTCCGGCAGGTTTCGGCATGACGGCGGAAATAGTCCCGGGGATCCCGGTAGTCCCCGGGCGTCTCCTCTCCCAGGGCTTCCTCCGGAAGGCCGAAGGCCGTTGTCAGGACCTGCTTCGGCGACGGCATCTCCTCCCAGAGCGGGATCAGGTCCTGTTTCGGATCCGCCGCGGAGCGCAGCGCCGAAAGCCGGGAGATATAGAAATAGGTTCCCTCCGGCAGGTCCGGACGCTGTTCCCGGATCTTTTCGTACAGCCGGTAAAGAAGCCAGCCGTCCCGCGCAGCAAACAGGATGCCGTCCGTTCCTTCTGCCGCTTCGATCAGGAAAGCAAGAAATCCGGCTGCGAACGGCGCCAGCGTTGTATCCGCGTAGAGATTCCTCTCTTCCTCCGAGGCAGACGGGATATATTTCGGAATCAGCAGGGACCGGATTCCTTCTTTTGCGGCCGGACCCGCGTCATGGCTGCGGCTGTCCCCGATATGCAGGATCTTCGCCCCGGGGCCGGCAAGGGCTTTCAGTTCCTGAAACAGTCCCTTCCCTTTACGTTTTTTCCGCTCGCAGGATACCAGGATTTCTTCCGGGGCATCGATGCCGTTCTTTGCCAGAAGCTGCCGGATCCGGACGGACGGCAGGTACATATCCGACGTCAGGACAATCCGTTTTCCGGCCTCTTCCGCCTCCTTCAGAAGGCGGACGCCCATTGGCACAGGCCGGCTTACCCGCTCTTCAATTTCCAGTTCCAGGCACATCAGGCGCCTGCAGTCTTCCGGCGAAAGGCCGGTGATCCGGCCTGCAATCCGGTAGATTTCCTCCAGATCCGGATTTTCGGACAGGCACTGGGCCCGGAGGCGGACACTGGCAAAGCCGGGAACCTCCAGCCCTTCCCGCGCGGCCGCGCTTTCGGTCAGCCGCCAGACGTCTTCCGGCCGGGAAACGTTCCGGCAGATCAGCGTATCAAAAACGTCGAAGGAAACCACGTCCGCGGCGGCGATCTCCCTCCGGAACGTTTCGGGATCCGAGGCGGAAATCTCCGGCCTGCGTTCCTCATCCGTTTCCGGCGGCAGGGCAATTTCAAGGCCCCAGCCGAAGCTGTCCATACCGTACAGCCGCGGGGCGAAAACATCCAGGATCCGGTCCTTTCCGATATGCAGAACCTTCTTTCCCGGATTCCGCATTCTGATCAGCCGGAACAGCCCGTTGCATTTCTTCCGCCCCAGCTCTTCTTCGGAATACAGGCTGTACTTCTCAAACCCGGCCGCATCCAGCGCTTCAGCTGCCCGGGCAGGGGACATTCCTTCCTCTGCCGTAAAAATCAGTTCCCTGCCGGTCGCGCAGGCATCCAGCAGCACCCGGCGGAGACGCCGGTCCGGCAGCATCCGTCCCGGAAACTCCGGATCTTCGCGGAACAGGGTTCCCGCCAGCTCCGTACTGATCATGTCGAAGGGTTCAAACAGCCTTTTCATATATTCCGGCGAAGCCGCTTTCGCCGCGCGCATCGTGCAATGGATCTGCTCCTCATCCTGCCCGTACATGTCCAGAACCGGGATGCGGTGTTCCCGGCAGAACCCGCTGATCCGGAGCCAGACAGGCTCGACCGACGCAATCTGCGCCGCCAGAACAACCGCGTCCGGTGATGTCTCCAGCACCTTTTCCCGGTCCAGGACCGGCAGTCCGCAGAAGGTCTCCGGCGCGTTCTGGTCCTCCCAGATCCCGACGAAATCAAATTTTTCCCGGAACCGTTCCAGAACAGAGCGGGCATTGGCACCGGTTCCGTACAGGACCAGTCTTTTTCCCTTCCATTCCGAAAAAGCCTGTTCGAAGCAGGAAAGCACGTATTCCTTTTCCGTCCGGTATTCCTTCTTTTCCCGGACGCGGCGGACCGCTTCCAGCCAGGCCGTCCCGTTCTTTTCATCCGGTTCCAGGTAGTTGCACTCACCCCATTCGTTCCAGGCGTTCAGGAAAATCAGATCGTTCCCGCCGATCCGGTTTTTCCGCACCAGGCGGGTCAGGAACGTCTCAAAATCCTCCGGGTCCGCCCCGGCAACAAGCATGCCGTTCGCGCCGCGGCGCGGGGTGTCGTCGTAGTCAACGAACCCTCCGTAGCAGGTCTTCATGTTCCCCACCGGCTCCGTCCGGTCGATGATATTCCAGACGTCCCGGTAGGAAAAGCAGCGGACGCCGCCGATCACCTGCTCCCTGCCGTAGGGAAGGATCTGCGACGGCGCGTGAATGAGGGCCGCGTCGAAGCCGTATTCTGCACGGCTTAAATTCGCCCCGATCAGATAAAGGCCCGGCAGACCGGCCTGCCGCGCGCATTCACGGAAGCAGTCCAGCATGGGCTCAAGGTCCCGGATCAGCTCCGGTTTATAGAAAACGAAAAGAGGTTTTCCGTCTTTTGTCAGATATCGTTCATCCAGGAAATAAGGCAGAAGGTACCGGAAGTGTTCCTCCCAGACGCCGCGGCCGCCATACTTCTGTTCAATCAGGATGCCGGCGGCAGGATCATCCGGGACAATCCGGCCCTGCTCCGGAAGGGAAGAGGGTTCCCCGGAGCCCCGGTCCTCGTACCGGTCCGCCCAGGGATTGGTATCGTCCCTTTTGCTCCAGGAACGGGCCCAGCCGTCGTTGGCCCAGCAGAAACAGAAGGGCATCGGAATCTCCTTGTGCTCCAGCAGAAGCTCCGCCGGTTTCTGAAGAACCGTCCGTCCCCGGCCGAAATAATAATGATAAAAGCAGAATCCGTCGATGCCGTATTCCGCCGCAAGCCGCGCCTGCGCCGCAAGGGTTTCCGGATCCGAGAGATCGTAATACCGCCCGTCCTTCGGCCGGCGGGGCAGGTCCTGTCCCGGAACGAGGTTTTCCGCTTCCCGGACGCTGACCCAGTCTGTAAAACCTTCTCCCCAGAACGCGTCGTTTTCCGGCGTCCTGTGATACTGGGGAAGATACATGGCGATGGTCCTGAATTCACTGCTCTTCATGCTTCCGTCCATGCTTTCTTTTATCTTTATCTTACAAGATACATCAGTTCCCTCGGCGCGAAAGCGGCCGGAACGCTCTCCGGCAGTCTTTTCCTGGCCTCCGCTTCCATTTCATCCCGGTATTTTGTGCTGGCAATGATCACCAGGTCCGGCCGGAACGTCTCCAGTTCCCGGACATTGCGTACGGGATATCCGTAGAATTCCCCGGAGTCCCGGCTGGTATCGACAAAAAGGATTTCCTTCGGCAGATCCGGCCGGCAGATCCGGATCACCCGCATAAAGCAGTCGGCAATCACTCCCGTTCCGTAAATGGCCAGCCGCGTCTTTTCCGAAAACTCCGGAAGACCGAAAAGATCCACCCCGGCCGCCAGATACCTGAATTCTTCATAAAATGAGGAGTCTTCCCATTCCTTCGCCGCCGCAAGGATCCGGATCGCGATCGCCAGCTGCACCGCCCGGGAATAATCGTCCATATTCTCCTTCTCCAGGTCCTCCCGCAGATGACGGCAGAACCGTCTCAGCGGAACGGTATATTCCTCCGCGGGCGGGACTTCCCGAAGCCGTGAGAAGCGGCGGACGTTCAGAAGCGTCACGTCCCCGATCATGAGCCGTTTCTCATAATCGGTTTCCTTCCGCAGAAGGCCCTTCAGCACGTCGTACATCCGGAAGCACCCCTCCAGCAGTCCGGGCGTAAAACCGTCCAGCATGTTGGAGCCCCGGCGCCAGCGGTGCCGGTGGAAGATCCTGGGAAGATAATACGTCCGCCCGGCGTTCATATACATCCGGAGCATCCAGTCGTTATCCTCAAAATAGGTCCGCTCTTCATAATACAGACTGTTCTCCAGAAGGAAGCTTTTACGGATGTAAAGAAGCCAGCAGACGTACAGAACCCCGTGCCGGGCGTAAAAGGCGTTCCAGAATTCCGGACCGGTATAAAGCCGGTCTTCGATTCCCATTCCCCTCCGGTCCGCGATATCCTCCGGCACTTCCAGCTCCACGTCGTTTTCGTCATAGCGGAAGCCCTTCGCGTCGAACATGACAAAGTCCAGCTGTTTCTCTTCGCAGACCGAATACGCCGTTTCAAAAAGTCCGGGAAGCAGCGCGTCGTCGGAGTCCATGAAATAGATGTACTCGCCCTGCGCCATTTTAAGGCCCCGGTTCCGGGCCGTTCCCTGATAAAGATGCTCCTGGCGGACCGCCCGGATAAACGGGTACCGGCGCGCGTAGTCCTGCTCCATTTCCCAGCTTCCGTCGTCCGAGCCGTCGTCCACCAGGATGATTTCGATCTCCTTCTGGGTCTGGGCAAGAACGCTCTCGACGCATTCCTTCAGATATTCCACCGTATTGTAAACCGGTATGATAACGGATGTTTTGATCATAGTTTCTCTCTGTTCGTAATCCGGAGATTCCTTCCGGAGGTTTATGGATGTCAACAGGTTACTTGTTTCTTCCGCTTCCTTACGTCTGCCGGTAGGAATGATCCGGATCGTACCGGACCCCGCTCCGGTTCTGCCGGTTTTCCGGAGGCGGGAACTGAGCGTAGTTTTTTCCGTAACGGCGGATCAGCCACTCATCATAGCTTTCCGGAACCGGGATGGTCGTATTCTCGAACGGGACGCGCTTCAGATGCTGCAGATCCTCGTCCCTGACCAGGCTCCAGTTCTTCTTCCAGGCATAGTACGTGGCGAAAACGGTTCGCCAGCCGGTCTTTTTGTGGGCGGTCAGGGTCCGGTACAGTCTTTTGCAAAGCCGCGCATGGGACATCCGTTCCGCAAGAATATAGTACAGGCTGATCTTTTTGGGATCGGAATCCGCAAGGGCGCCGGTCCAGAACGGATACACCTTCGCGTACAGCATCCGCTGGGCAAAAAAGACCTTTCGCTGCTGACGGTTCCGGTCCGCGAGGTCCTCCCCGCAGTGATCCAGCGGATAGATTTCGATCCAGATTCCCTGGTTGCCTCCGTTTGCCGCATGACGCGGTTCAACGGCTGTTGTATTGCTGTTTCTGAGCCTTGCGTACCCGCCGTAAAAGCATTTCGGGTCGCTTGCCGGCGTCTGAAGAAAATAGGGCTCCTTCAGCTCTTCCCACGCGATTTTCACGAAGCGGTCGTAATCCTCCCGGGGCATGGCCAGGTCGATATCCTCGTCCCAGGGGATGAATCCTCCGTGGCGGACAGCGCCGAGAAGGGTTCCGAAAATGGCGGTATACACCAGTCCGTGGCGTCCGCAGATCTGATCCACCTGTTTCAGAAGGTCCAGCCGGACCGCCCGGATTTTCCGCTGCTTTTCCTCCTCCGGATCTTCCGGGCCGGATCTTTTTTCCGCCCGCTCCCGGACGGCCGAAGGCGAAGTGTCCGTCCAGCGGAAGAACGAAGCATAGAGCGCGCAGTTCCGGTTCTGCCAGGTGAAAAGCGCTTCCGATTCCTCGTAGCGGTTCCACATGGCCGTCAGGCCGTAACGGTGCTTCAGCATTTCCGGCGAAAGGGTCTTTTTCGTTTCCGGGGCGTACTGCCAGAGATAATGCAGCACGCGGAACATCACATAGCCGGCGGGGCAGTCCCGGCGGACAAACTCCTGGTCGAAATACCGCAGGCGTCCGTCCCGGTAAAAGCTGTTGTAGGGAATCATATCGATGAAGGCTTCCTTCAGGACAGGGCCGAGTTCCGCCGCCGTCACGCCCCATTCCCGCTCCGCGTCCCGGTCGGACAAGGCAATCGTTTCGGAAGAAGCGCAGATATCCTGCCAGTACTGGTCCAGCAGGCTCTGAAAGGCTGACGGATCGGTTCCGATTTCCGTCCGCACCAGCTCCGCCGCAGTCGGACCCTCTTCTTTTTTCATGAAAATCCGGCCGTCCCGGAATTCCGCGGGAACAACGGACAGGCCCCGTTCTTCCAGTTTCTTCCCGTTTGTAAAGGAAGCAGAAAGCGCTGCCTCTCCCTCTTTCCACAAAGCTTTTTTCACGGCGGTTTTATCTTCATACAGAAGGGTGGCGAAGCCGTGCTCTTTTCCCCTGTCGGTGGACGTGGAGGCATACTCGATTTCCGAAACGGTACGGCCCGCTTCCACCAGATAATCCGCCGCGTGTTCCGGCAGCGTTCCGTTCTCAATGACCTGCTCCAGAACGTCCCG
>CADBNG010000069.1 GCA_902795985.1 uncultured Lachnospiraceae bacterium | reverse complement strand
TCCTTCTGTAAAGTCATTCAGAAAATGTCTTTCTGTAACCCAGAACTCACCATTGCTGATTCCTAAGAGACCAGCTGCTGAAGTATAGTGGTAAAGTTTATCACCGGATGTGATCTGCGGAATATAAATAACCTCATCCATCATCATCTGCATACTGATTTTTCTTCCTGGACCGGGAAGGACGGTTACTCCCCGGTCCTTTTTCTGTTGGTCACTTGGAGTACGTTGTCTGTTGATCAGCCTGGTTAAGTTGTATGGTTTTAACCGTTCAAGTCTCACAAAGAATCGCGTTTTTTATTCTTTGCTCTTGTAGTAGAGTCTGCCACAGTCATAGGCATGAAGGGTGTAGCTGTAGTTCTGGAGAAGGATGGCCATTTCGCCGTAGGTGGTGCCGTAGTTGTCATCGTCCTGGTTGTCGGGGTCCGGTTCTTCGGCCAGTTGGAGGTATTCTTCGGATTCACAGCCCTGGAAGATCTCCCGGATCTCAGCGAGCAGGCTGTTGATCATCCGGATCTGGTGCAGGGTCATTACGGCGCCGGGCTTCTTTCCTGCCTGTTTTTCGATGATCTCCGTCTGGCCGTGCAGGATTTCTCTCAGCAATTGGATATGTTTTGTCTTGGCTTCTTCGAACTGCATGATCCGGACCATTCGGATGCTGTCCAATGTCTTCTGGCTGTCCTGGAGCTGTTTCTTCAGTTGTTCAACTTCTTTCTTTTCTGCTTCGAGGAGTGCCTTCTGCTTCTTCAGTTCTTCCTTCTCTTTCTTCAGTTCCTCCAGCATCTCTTCCTCCGTTTGGGACGCTTGCGGGCGTTCCTGCAGCCGCTGCCGGTGTGCAGATGAAGGCTGCTGAAACGTTGAGTCGGCACCATCTGTCCCTTTTTCCTCTTCTGCTGTGCTTGCCGGGCGTTCTTCGGCTATGGGGTCAGGAGCATCTTCGGCTTCAGTCCGGGCTTCCTGTTCCCTCTTTTCCTGTTCTGCCCTTTCGATGCGTTCCTGCTCTTCCTTTTCTTTGCGTGCCTGTTCCTCTTTCTTCTGCCGCTCTTCTTCCTCTTCCTTCATCGGGTCGTTGCGTAGGCGACCTTTTTTATCGAAGTATTTATGATAGTTCTCGTTGATGATCATCATACCGGGGAAGTTGCTGACCGTCCCGATCGTGACCTTTTTGTTCCGCATCTGCTGCGCTTCGGGATCGTAATATTTTCCGATCACGAAATCAACGTATTCCCCTTCGTATTCCTTGTGGGCTTTCCGTCCGTAGATCCGATGCTCGATCTGCGGAATTTTCGCGATGATCCTGCCTTGCCCGATCGTATATTCGTTGTCTTCCAGTTTGTCGGCATCGAACTCTTCCATGGCCAGAACGGCCTGGGTAAACTTGTCCGGCTTCGGCATTTCATTCTGGTATCTCGTCGGGATGCTGTTATACCAGCTCCTCGGATCCCGTTTATCATTTATCGGCATAACCCACCCAAAATGAGACACTTGGGGACAGGTCCCGATTGTCTCATTTTCCATTCGCTCGTCTTTTCCCCTCTCCTCACGCCAAAATGAGACAGTTGGGGACAGGTACGTTTTGTCTCATTTTCCTGCTTGCCCTTCCCAATCTTCTCGGGGGAGTGGCGTACGCCTCCCCCGAACCCCCTCTGCTACCACCGTTGTTTTTTTCGAAGGCTGGCTGCAATGAGACAATCCGGGACAGGTACGTTTTGTCTCATAGTTGTTATATTGACCTTCATTCTCATTGTTGATATAATGAGTTGGAAAGTTGGAATTTCTGATTTTAGGAGGAATGTGCTATGTTAACCGTTCTTCGTCCGAAGGCTCAGATTACTATTCCCAGTGCGATCGTTTCTTCTTTAGGTCTTAAAGAGGGTGACCAGCTCGACATTTTTGAGGAGAACGGATCCATCCGTATGCTTCCTGTTGCAGTGTATCCTAAGTCTTATGTTGATCAGCTTCACTCTGAAATCTCGACGCTTAAGGAAAGCATTGCAAACGGTGAACAGCCAGTTTTTGACAACATTGATGCGCTTTTCGAAAAACTGGAGGAGTCCTGATGTTAAGGATTACCTATACCGAACGATTTCAGAAGCACTATAGGAAACTGACTTCAGAAGAGAAAAATCTGTTCAGGAATAAGCTTTCACTGTTTGTCGAGAATCCTTATCATCCGTCTTTGCGTGTAAAAAGGATTCAGGGATCGACTGATCTGTTTGAATTCAGCGTGAATATGGACATCCGTGTAATCTGGTTCTATGAAGGTGAATCTCTGGTCGCTCTGGTCGATATTGGCCATCATGATATTCTGCGAAACTATTAAATGGGGTCGTGAGGGACGCTTCTTCCCTTTCCAACATGAGACACTTGGGGACAGGTCCCGATTGTCTCATTTTTCATGCCCGGTAAATCGTATTCCTGCCAATCCCGGTCAGCCGCTCGATCTGCCGCGTCGACAGGCCTTCTTCCTTCAGCCTCCGCAGCGCCTCGTTGCGCTCCTTCTTTCCCATCTTCTGCACCTCGGACCCGCTGCGGACCCCCAGACAGTCACGGATCACCGCCAGTGCCTTCGTATCCGGATTGCTCTTATCCGTGCGGTCCTCCAGGCACACATCCTCGTTTTCCTCACCGATGAATTCCCTGTATGCCTCGTCCGTCCCGAACCGGTTCTTCACAAACCCCAGATCCAACGACGAGCTTTCCCTGAAAAAAGCCTTATAACTGCTCCACCGGTACTCTGATGCCGGGCAGATCCCCGCCTTCCGGGGATTGTTCAGGATATAGCGGAACACCGTCAGAAGATAAACGTCATTCTCCACCGGCTCGCACAGATAGCGTCCCTGGAACAGATGCCCGCACCGCTCGTATTTCCCGTTGTAATACCTTGCGTAACCGACATTCAGCCGGCGCATCATCGTCCCGACCGCATCTTCCGGGTCGTTCACCAGCATATGCACATGGTTCTCCATCAGGCAGTACGCGCTGATCCTGACCCCCGTCTCCCGGCAGCATATCCCCATCCGCTTGATGAAGAACTTATAATCCTCCTCATCCTCAAACAGGACCTGCCGGTTGTTCCCGCGGATGATCAGATGGAGATACCCGGTTTTGCTCTTTTTCCTCGCGTTCCTCGGCATGAGTCACTTGGGGACAGGCACCTTTTGTCCCATTTCTCCTTCCGTAGTTTCTAAATGAGATACTTGCGGGCGTTTCTGCAGCCGCCGCCAGTGTGCGGATAAAGGCTGCTGAAACGTTGAATCAGGTGCGTTTTGTCTCATTTTGGACATAGCTCCGCCGGACGGCGGACAAGTCCGTCGTCAACGCGGGGCTTTACCGCCTGTTCGCAGGCCACAAACAGGGGTTCTTTCTTTCATCCGGCACTTTTCGTATGCCGAAAAGGCTAAGACATCTTCTTAACCTTTCAT
>CADBNG010000068.1 GCA_902795985.1 uncultured Lachnospiraceae bacterium | reverse complement strand
GGCACTTTGATCGTCCGGTTTGCCAATCATACAGGAAAACCGGCACCGCTGCGTCATGGTGACATCCGGTGCCGGTGGATCTTTCATTTTTTACTTTCATTTCCGGCGCCTGCAGCGCCTGTTCCTTCACCCTTTCAGCAAATGCTTTATGATGCCGCTTCCGCCAGTCCTTCTTCCATCTGTCCTTCTTCCTCTTCCTTCTGTCCTTTCTTACGGAAGCGGACCAGAAGCACATCCAGCAGCCAGCAAACCAGCAGCAGAATTATCATCAGCGGCGTCCAGCGATCAGTCAGCGCCATCGGGAGAGACAGATCTTCGGTCCACAGGAATGCGATCACACTGACAATGCACACCAGGATCTCGAGCACAACACCGATCCGGAATTTCAGGACAAACCGGCGGGCCTTTTTCTCGTCTTCAATATAGTTCTTTCTTCCGAATTTCGCCTTCAGGTGCAGCAGCGGTAGAAGCATATAGATCGTCAGCACCAGGCAGATCAGGTTAACCAGGGCCCATACGTGGATTCCGTGGCTTCCGCCCGTCGGCTGGAACCGGTTGGCAAATTTCGCAAGAGGGGTCTCCTCATCTTCCATCTCTTCCAGTTCCTCCAGTTCTTCCGTCAGACCGGGAAGGGGGTCGATGGTTTCCTGGGATTCCTGCGCTTCCGGTGATTCAAACAGGAATACGTCCGGATCGTTCTGCGTTTCAATATTGTCCGGAGTTTCCCAGGATGTCCGGTCCGGAGTTCCGCCGTTGCCGCCATTGCCGCCGTTGCCGCCATTGCCGCCATTATCACCTCCGGGCACTTCATCCGTTGTTCCGGGAAGGGCTTCTTCTTCCGGATTGCTCCGGTCCTGCATGACCGCGAAAATCACAAACCGTCCGTTGGTTTCCGCTCCGGAACAGGTGGACATCGCCGCGATCCGCTTTGCTCCTTTCGCCGTTTTTTCGTTGAAATAACCCGCGTTCTCTTTCAGGTAACCGAGGATTTCCTCCGGATTCCGTCCGGATACATTATAGACGTTTTCATCATAGGCATCGGTCTGAAGGGAAGCAAATACCGTAAGGTCATAAACCGTATCTCCGACGATCAGCTCGCCTTCCCTGTGGGCTTCCAGATACGCACTGTCCGCAAAGGCGTCCAGGGCTCCGAACATGGCTCCGTTATCCATATGATGTCCGAAGATCAGGTTGTAACGGTCGCTGAAATCCGCGCTGTTGCCGGAGGAGAGATAAATCGAACCGGTCAGGCTGCTCTTTTTCCTCACGTCGTGGGAGGCGTAGAACAGGTCGTTCTCTCCCTGCATTACCGGATAATCCAGTGACGTGTTGCGGATTGTCAGCCAGGCGCGATAGTCTTTGTTCAGCGCTGCCAGGGATTTTCCGCCCGCCAGCGGAGTGCCTCCGTCTTCCAGGATTTCCGGCCGGTATTCCATCAGGTCGCCGGAAGAGGAAAATGCCAGATTCTGTGTATAGATGTTCTCGTAAAGAGTATATCCTCCGTAAAGAATCAGGAAGGCCGCCAGCATCCCTGAAAGCAGGGAGATTACTTTGGATCCGGTCATTGCCAGAACGTTTCCTTTTTTAACTCCTGTTGTTTCCATATGCTTTCTCCTTTCCTGTTCCGTTATTGTCGTTTCTCTCGTGTCGTGAAGGTTCTTATAAATTCGTTCTTCTTAAGATATTGATTACGGTTCCCTGAATTTCATCTTTTTTGACTGCTCCGAAGTACCGGCTGTCGGATCCGCCTTCTCTTTGATCCGCCAGGACGAAGCATTCGTCGGTCTGCAGCGTCAGCGGGAACTGTGTGTATCCTTCATATCGGGGAGTGGTATAGAAGATGCTGCTTTCCACTACGGTGTTTCCGTTTACTACCAGCCGGCCCTCATCCGTAATATCGACGGTATCGCCCTGAACCGCCACAACCCGGGAGATGTACATTTCTTTTTCCGTTCCGCTCTCCGGCGTTGTTTTCTCGAGGACGATCACGTCCTGCGGGCGGACTTCCTTATCCAGCCGGTAAAACAGTACCAGGTCTCCTGCGTCGATTCGGGGGAACATGTCCGCCGACGGCATATGGGTCAGCCCGATCATTTTGAAGAAGAGGACCCAGATTACAACGGCCAGGATCAGGATGCGAAGGACGATGGTTTCATATCTCCGGACGGATCTTTCAGCCTTTGCCAGTTTTTTCGCTTTTTTTTCGGACTTTTCTTCGGCTTTTATTTCGTCGTCTATGTTCAGGATCGCTTCATTCGTCATGGCTTTTTCCTCTTCTCTTCCATGTTCTGTCTTCTGTCGGTCTTCGTTCTTTTAAGAAAACCGGCTCCGGAGATCTCCGGAGCCGGAGCGGTTGCTGTTATGGATCAGTGGACTCTGCGGCGGCTTACAACCAGGAGGAGGATGCCGGCTCCCAGGATGACCAGGTACGGTGCGAACCGGATGATCACGCCTGTCGGGGAGATCGAGCGAAGGGTGTTCGTGTAGCTGACGGTGATATCGGCCTTGCCCATCTGCGCGGCGTCTGCGCTGCCGAATTCTTCTGCGCTGCCGGCGGTTCCGATCCACTTGTATTCTGCTGCGGCTTCGTTGCTGTCGTTAACTTCTACGGTGTAGCCTTCCAGCTGGTTGACGGCTTCTTTTACGGCGTAGGCTGCGGTGCTCGGAAGACCTTTGATTACGGTCTGCTTTCCGTTGGCCAGGTCCGCTTTTAAGGTGTAGGCTTCCGCCGCTTCCGGATTGGTGCCGTCCTGGTCGATGATGACGTCATCGGATAAGCCCGTCAGGTCAATCGTAAATTCAAAGCTGTTGGCTGCCATATCGCCGACGATCGTTTTGGACACGGTCAGGTCGTAGGTTGTGTACTCGTTCAGGATGGTGTCGATCTTGTCGCTGTAGGTAATGATGGTCTGGTTTCCGTCTACAGAAGTGCTGTTCGCACCGGTTCTGGAAAGGATGTAAGCGTAGGGATCGAAACTGCCATTGTCATTCTTTACATATACATCGAGAACGTAAGTTCCTTTGTTGTCGTTGTTGACGTCGATCAGGATGTCGTCCTGTACATTGGATGCTCCGAGGGTCTCTTTGACGTTGTAGCGGTAGATACCTGCTTCAGTGAAACTTACTGCAGAGAAGTCCGCGGTAACATCGACGGTGTCTTCCGTATCTCCGGCTTCCGTTGCTTCGTGGGCGCCGCCGCTGATCGTTGCTCCCTCAAGTCCCGCAAGGATCTTCGGGGTGTTTGCCGTTGCGGCTGCTCCGGCTCCCGGAAGGATCGAGTAGTTGAATTCCGCCGCGGGAAGGTTCTGGGCGTTGTCTCCATCGGAAATGGCAAAGGTGTCGTTAAAGGTAACGGCTGCGCCGCCGGCGCCTACCAGGCTGTCATCAAAGGTGTCCGCGGCGAATGCCGGAAAACTCATTGCAAGGGCCATTGCCGTGCCTGCTGCCATAATTCCAAGTCTCTTAAAAGTCTTCTTCATGATGTACTCCTTTCGTTGCCCCATCGGGTCTGTACTGTTTGTTTTTTTCAGGATTTGGTTCCTGTTCTGTTTCTTTATCTGTATCATAAGGGCCCGGCCGTCACGCCATCCGTCGTTTTTAAACTATTTTTCTGGTTTTTTGACTTTTTTATGTGACGCTTTATTCCCGGCCGATCCGGCAGGAAATGGCGACACAGGGACGCTTCCCTGTCGCCAAAGAGAAAGGACTGCCCCGCTATGGAGCAGCCCCCCTTAAAAGAAACAAACAGTACGGACTGTAGATGTTATCTTCTTTAACATACTAATGCATTATGCCTCTTTGCCCTTCTTTCTGAGCCGGGCTGAAAGGATCATCAGGCTCGCGAGTACAAATCCGGCCAGAACCATGAATCCGTAGGGTTTGTCATTGGATACAACTGCGGTCGGAGCAGGCATCCGGATGTTTCGGACGACGATCCGGTAGCTGTTTCCGTCAAAGCCCGCTTCCTGCCATTCTCCGCCTTCCTGGCAGAAGAAAACGTTTCCGTCATAGTCCACAGAGATCTGAATGTTTCCGTTCAGCTTCTGATAGCCTGCCGGAGCTCTGGTCTGATCCATCGTATAGGTCAGTACTTCTCTTCCGGAAACCGGGGTCGCCACGCGGATCAATTCCTGATTGTCGGAATTCCGGAGGTATCCGTCGCTGCCGGCCTGAAGCTTCATTTCAGTGCTGCCGTTGACGAAGGTGAAAGCAGAGCCGGAAAGCGGGGTGGATGCGGAATAACCGTCCACGTTGCGGATCCGGAGGGTGACTTCCTTCTGACGCCATACCGCATACAGAACATTCGACTGATCCCCGTTGTAGCCCGCGCCTTCGAGATTGTCCAGTCCCACCTTGCGGCCGGCCTTAAACACAGGCGTTTTCGCTTCCCTGCTGAATGCCCAGCCGAGGAATTCGGCGTTTTCGCGGGTAAAGATGTCGTTTCCGTCTTTGGCTGCCGGAAGGACGACCGTACCGTTAACCGGCAGGTTTGTGTAAGCCAGCAGGATCCGGGATCCGTCGCTGTTCAGGGCAGCTTCTTCCGGAAGCGGATAACCTTCGGTATAAGAACCGCCGTTGGCATCCAGGATCAGCCTCGTGATCATCTCTTCACCGGCCGGCTCTTCTTCTTCGGCCTTTGCGAAAACCGGATAGAGAATAAATGTGTCGTACGCTGCGTCTTCCGTTTCCATACCGGGCTGCTTTTCCGCCAGAAGCGGATCGGCTGTGAAGACATCACCGGCAGAAAGAACACGGTTGTTGAAGTACCATCCGATAAACCGGTATCCGGCTTCTTCCAGTTCCACAGAACCGCTGCGAACGACGACCGTGGCATTCTCGGCATACCGGAAATCATCTTCCGGCGCTTCCGGGGCTTCCTTAAAGGAATCCGCGTCCAGGCCTTCGATTTCATTTCCGTTGCGGTCCACAGCTTTTTCCGTGCTGTAGAATACCCGGAAGGAACCTTTCTGACGCCAGATCGCACGAATCGTCAGATTGCCGGTTACCAGGGATTCAAAGTTGTAGGGAACCAGACTTCCGTCTTCCATTACACGGTACCAGCCCGCGAATTCATATCCTTCCTCTTCTCCGGCCTGACGGTAGCGAAGACCATCGGTGGATTTGGAAGCATCGGTCGTATAGTAAGCCTTTCTCTGAGCCGGCTGCGCTCCTTCGGGATCGGCCGTATTGAACTCATCATAATGATAGTAGTAATTTCCGCTGTCATCTCTGACATAATCTCTGGAGATCGGATATTCCTCAACGATTCCGCCGTACTGCTCCCAGAAATAGGTGGCATAAGCCATTTCCGGATCCAGCTCGCCGCCGTTTGCGTCAACCTTCACCCAATACCAGTCATGGGTGAAGCCGGCATAGACCGCAAGATTGCGCATCGGCATAGAGGTCAGCACTTCGTATTCATCCTTCGCGTAGGAACGTCCTTCCATGGAAAGCTGCTCTTCCGTCGGGACCTGGCCGTTATAGATTTTTTCGCCGCTCTGGTCAACATAGTACCAAAGAAGGGCTTCTTCCTCCGCGCTCAGGGAAGGATTGCCGCTCTCGTGGAAGAAGAGCTGAATGGTCTGTCCCTGGTCGGAATACCAGCGTCCGTTAAAGGTGTACCCCGGCTGCTTGGCGTTTGCCGTAAAGGAAGCATCCGGAAAATATCCGTCGACCTCCGATCCGTAACGGATGTTTTTCTGATAAGGAGCGGTCGTTCCGTTCTTCATGTGAACGGTCAGAGCCTGTCCGTCCATGGAATCGTAATAGGAGATTCCGTAAGTCCGGCGTTCATAACGGACCATCAGCGTGTAGTAGGTGCCGTATCCGTTGGAGGTAGCAACCGATACAAAGGATCCGCTGCTGTTCCGGGCCGGCTGCCAGCTGCTGTCAACATACGTAATGGTCCCGCGGTAGTTGGTATAGTACCGGCGATAGGAAGAAACGGTGTAGCCGTCATATTTCTCGGAGAACATGAAGTTTCCGCCGGTTCCGTTTCCGGTATCGCTGGGATTCTCAGAATAAGTGCCGTCCGCGTTCTGCAGGTAGAAATAAATCTTCGTCGCCGCGGAACTGTTCCGGAAAAGGCGGATTTCCTGTCCTTTTTCATCCCGTACGCCGTCGGGAAGGACAAAGGAGCCCAGGAAGCTCATTCCGGTGGTTCCGTTTTCGTCATTGTAGTAGTACCACATTCCGTCCGGCCAGGAATATCCGAGGCTTTCCAGCGACTGTCCGTACAGGCCTTTGAAAGAGAAGCAGGTCCCGGCGGCATCTTCTACGTAACGGGTTCCGGTGTATTCTTCTCCGTTCAGGAGCCAGATGTGGGTCACGGTTTCGCTCTGAGAACGGGTAACGGTGCTGTACTTTCCGGTCGTGCTGTTATATCCATAATAAGTTGTTCCAGGTTTGTAGTTTCCGTTGTAAGCAATATAGTTCCATCCGCTTTTGGTGTAGATGCTGCTCTCGTCATAGACGTTTCCGGATTTGTCTTTCCAGGTGATTGTCGTCGTGCTGCTCTCCTGATGCTCCAGGCGAACGTATTTTCCGCCAACCTTCGCGAACTGAACTCCGTCCGTCCCTTCCGTGGCAATATAGCCGTTCTCGGACGCGGTATAGGCCGGATCGTCATATCCGCCG
>CADBNG010000067.1 GCA_902795985.1 uncultured Lachnospiraceae bacterium | reverse complement strand
GTCCGGAAGAAAGTCGATGATCTTTTCGATAATGGATTTATCCATCAGCGTATAGACGGAAAAATGGGTTACGACAGCGCTGACCGTTCCGTTCCCTTTTGTTTGGCCGTCGACTTCCACGAATTCATCGTTTTCTTCGTCGTACCAGTAGATCGTCGGATCAAAATCCTCCGACTCCGCCGCAAGATCCGTATCATAGGAAAAGGTGAGAACAGCCGAATCCAGCTGCCCATCACAGGTCAGATCATAAGCCGGAGCAATATAACCGTACGCGCACTCCATAAGAGCGGGCTGAACCGGGTTGGTAAGCTGGTCTATCGACAAGGTGCCTGCGCCTTCGGCATCCGTGACCGCGGCAACGGTAACGGAAACCGGGATGACTTCGTTGATCTCTCCATCCTGTTCCGTCGTGGTAAAATCCGTATCCGCATGGTTCGGATCCGAACCGATCCGGACCTCCGTTCCGTCATCCGCACCGTCCCCGTCGGTATCTCTGCTCTCCGGATCCGTATGATATACATCGATCTCCTCCGGATCGCTCAGGCCGTCTCTGTCGGTATCCGGTAAAAAGACTGCCCCGTCCGTATCCTGCACGTCCTCATTGTCGGCAGCATCTCCGTCCGGAGCCGCAGCAGCGCTTTCTGAGCCCGAAACAGCTGTGCTTTCTGATGAAACGGAAACGTACGGCACATTCTTTTCGTCGGATCGGTTCTTGACAAAAAGCACGATTGCGACCGAAACGGCTGCGACTGCCGCGCAGGCCAGGATGATCGTCAGATATTTCAACCCGCTCGATCTGTCCTGCCCCGGATAATCGTCCTGTTTTTCCGGGAAGATCTCTTCTGCGTCATCATAAAAGTCTTCAGCATCCGGGAGCTGCCGATCGGCTTCTTCCTTCTGCGGAGCACCGCACCGACTGCAGAATCTGGATCCCTCTTTCAATTCGCGTCCGCAATTGCCGCAATACATACTTCTTATCCTTTTCGATGTGTCTGTGTTGTTATAACCATTTCTTCTTTTTAAAGAAGATCAGGCTTCCGATAATGATCAGGATGCAGAGTCCGAATACCAGAGGATATCCCCATTTCATCTCCAGCTCCGGCATATAGCGGAAGTTCATTCCGTACCAGCCGGTGATCAGGGTCAGCGGCATGAAGATCGTTGTGACGACCGTCAGGATCGTCATGATGTGATTCTGGCGCAGCTCCAGGTGTTCCTTGTTCAGATCCGCGATCTGCATTGTATATTCCCGAAGGGAAGATGCGCTTCCGTACAGCCGGTCCATCCTGCTCAGGAACAGCCGGAAATAACGAATGCTCTCCGGATCAAAGAAACCGTTCTCATTTTCCTCCAGTTCCTGCGCCAGATCGATCAGCTGGTCGTAATGGATCAGGAGTTTGCGGATATCGCTGCGGATCGCATTGGTCCTCGACATGTTATCGCCTTTTTCGTCGCTGTCGATCCGCTGCTCGATCTCTTCGAGCTCATCCTCGAAGCGTTCAAGGAGCCGCAGGTCATCTTTGACGATCTGATCCAGAAAATCATAAAGGAACCTTCCCAGGCTCGGCTCGCGCCACCGTTTGGTCCTTTGGACGCCCCGGATGATCTGCTCCGCGCTGCCGGTCTCGTCGATAAAGGCAATTCCCTTTTCATCCAGCGCGAACGCGAACTTCTTTCCTTCTCTTGAGGGGTCCTGCCGGTCCGGAATATAAAAGGAGCCCGTCAGGGAATCATAGTTCACCTCCGCTTTCGTCATGTCCGCGTCGGTCTCCGGCTCCAGCTCGATCCCCATATCCAGCCGGTCTTTCACGTCTGGCCACTCTTCTTTTGCCAGAAGCATGACAAACGGCCCGTCCGTTTTCACGTTCCAGCCCGCCGGAAGCACATCTTTCAGCTCTGTTTCCTGTTCTTCCAGGATTTCCTTTATTACGAAATACTTCATGCGCCGTCTCCTGTTTTGTTTCTTCGCATGTTTTCCAGTGTATGGTCTTTAAGAACCTTCCTGCGGTAAGGGAATGCCGAGTTCTTCTGCAAGCAGGAAGCCTTCTCCTTCCTTTACTGCTTCGCGGACAGTCTGCAGGCAGGCCGGCGAATGAAGGATTGCCCTGCCGGCATCCGATACCTGCGGAATCGGGGAATTCTCATCTTCCGCCCGCTGACAGACAGAAAGGATTACGTCATAATCCCGGACCGAAAGGTCATATTCCGGCGCGAGCTCCAGAAAACGCAGGAGGATCTCCGGCGCATTCTCAAGTTCTGAAATGCCTGTTACCGGCCCTTCATCCAGAAGGCCCTCGATCAGGGTGACGATCCCTTTGTATTCTTCCGGGGTCGGACGGCCGTACAGGATCTCCTCCGCGCCGGATTTCAGCCAGCATGTCAGAGCGGAATATGCGCTCATGACATCGTTGACGGCCCCTTCTGTCAGCAGCCAGTGCCGGATCTCCTCCGTTTCCGGCTGAAGGCATTCCACAGCATGGATCCGCCCCCAGCCATGAACCTTTCCGGCGAGAGCAAAGATCTCGTCATTTCCGTTTTCCCATGTGTGCATGTTCCAGACGGAGAAGACCGTGAATTCATCATACAGGCCCAGCGTGCGGATAATCTCTTTGACCTTTTCGTCACGGACATTAAGCAGTTCCATGAGGGACAGTCCGATCTTGACGCATTCAATATGTGAGGAGCCGCGCATCATGGACAAAGCGGTCCCGTAGACCTTTCCGGCTTCCAGTTCGGCGGAATGATCCATCACGTACCTCTGAAGCTCATCGATCACGCGGATGGCACGGTTCTGCAGAGTCCATTCAAAAAAAAGGGCTTCCGCTTCCGTATCGTTCCCGGCGGCCGCGGTCCTGACCGCTTTCTCCATTTTTGTCCGCTGTGTGTCATCCAGGGGAGAACGCCCCATGTGATACATGGTCACGCCGTCCATTGCGCCCGGAGCCCATTTGACCGCGGAGCCGTCCGGTGACTCATCCGGAAGGGAAAAGTCCACTCTCAGTACACCGTCCGTTATATTGTCACAGATAAGTTCATAGATGGGTGTTTTCATAAAAAGCCTCCGGTTTCATGGAAAGGATCAGGACTTTGCGGTTATGAAACAGAGGGGGCATTCCGGTCCGTGCGTTTCTTATACCGCCCCTTTTAATGTCATTTCTGTTCTGAAAGCAATATATCACAACGACTCCCGGTCGGAAAAGGAGTTTTTACGGCTCAAAACATCCTCTTCCGTTAAAAATCATAGACAGTACCGGCAGTGCTGGTTTATATTAGAAACAGAAATCAATCAATGCTTACGGCGCAGTCCGGACGATCCGTCTTACATACGTTTTCCCGGCTCAACCGTCTGTTGGGCTGCCGCCTTAATTATCGCACAGGACCTGCTGATCATTTCTATTCTGTACGGGAGGTAGAGAAGATGCCTGAAACCACAAACAAGTCAAAAGCCCGTTTACTGAAGATCCTGATTCCGATCATAGCGGTCATAGCCGTACTGATCATCGTATTCGCTGTCGTCCTCCCCATGAATAAAAAGAATGCATACAACAATGCCGTATCGCTCCTGCAGAGCGAACAGTATGCCGAGGCTCAGGCAGCATTCGAAAAGCTGGGACCCTATGAGAACTCCGCACAGCAGGCTGAAGTCTGCGCGAACTATATTGTCGCCACGGACAAATACGACAAGGCCCTTGCTGATTACATTGCGAAGAACTGGGAAGCAGCCATGGAGGGGTTCGGAGAGGTCAATAAACTCGCAGACAGTTCACTCCCCGCGCCTTTCAAAGATTCCGCGGCGCTCTATGAAGACTGCGGCTCCCACATTGCTTATGAAGAAGCCGTTGAACTCATGAGCCATGAGGATAATATTGACGACGTTCAGGCTGCGCTGGCAAAGTTCAAAGAACTGCCCGGTTTTGAAGAAGCGGACAGCAAGGCGGAAGAATGCCAGGCCATGATCGAACAATATGAGAATTACCAGAACGCGGAAAAGGCCTTTGACAATAAGGATTATCCGGAAGCGAAGGAAATGTATGACGGTCTCGGGGACTACAAAGACTCCAGGGATAAATCGGTAATGTGCAGCGTCATGATCGATTACGCCGCTGCGCTGGAACTTTACAACAGCGGTGAAAACAAGAAAACGCTGGAAGCCGTCGATACTCTGGAACAGACCTATTCCAATGCCGCAACGGTCGTCTCCCAGTACGGCAGCATGGATCTCGATGTGCTCCAGAAGAGATGTCAGGCGGAGATCGACTTCAAGAGCGCCAAAAAGAAATTTGACAAAGGCGATTATGCCGCCGCAAAGGAAAAACTGGACGCGCTCAACAGTGATGACCTGAAGGAAGAGACACAGGCCGCGATGTCCGACATGCTGAAAACGATCAGCGACGAGGAGGACTACAACAAGGCCATGGACTATTACAACAAAGGCAAGTACTACGACGCGTACATGGCTTTCCTTGCATGCAACGGCTACAAAGACTCGGCGTCTATGGCGGATTCCTGCGCGCAGCCCTTCCCGGCAGCCGGCGTAATCTATGCGAATGACGCGTACGGCGACCGCTCGAGCCAGCTTACCATTGACAACACAGGATACATGAACGCTTATTATAAACTGTATCTCGGAGAAGATCTGGTGATGACCGTGTTCATCCCGGAGGACGGCTCCACGACCTTTATGCTTCCCGCGGGAACCTACCGGATGACCAAAGCCTATGGCAATACCTGGTATGGAACGGAAGACATGTTCGGCGATGAAGGCTATTACTGGGTCTGCAATTTCGGCGGCAGCGAAACCGCCCAGATCGATGCCGGCTACGGATACAGCATCCAGAGCGGCGGGGAAGGTACCGGTATCGGCACCAGCGCGTCCGACCGGAATTCCATCTGATCCATTAAGCGCTTGTAATGAGAATGCCCCGGAAGCCATGAGCGAAGGGGCATTCTCTTTATGAAAAAACAAGCAGGAATGGCAGCGGGGACCGCTTCCCCGCTGCCATTCCTTATCTGTTCACGGAAAAACGAGCGGATCCCGGAGGAATCTGATATAATAAACACAAACTAATTCCCGGGAGGCATTGACATGTCAGAAAAAAAGGAAGTTAAAAAAATCATTATCGTCGGCGGAGTGGCCGGCGGAGCCAGCGCGGCGGCCAGGATCCGGCGTCTGGACGAAAATGCGCAGATCACCGTTTTTGAGCGGACCGGCTATATCTCCTACGCGAACTGCGGACTGCCTTATTATATCGGCGGTTCGATAACCGAAAAATCCGCGCTGACGCTCCAGACCCCTGAAAGCTTTCTGAAGCGTTTCCGGGTCGAAATGAAGGTGCTGCACGAAGTCACCGCCATCCATCCGGAGAAAAAAACAGTAAGCGTTACCAATCTGAATACCGGGGAATCCTTTGAAGCAGCTTACGATAAACTGCTTCTCTCCCCCGGCGCCAGGCCCATATCGCCGGCAGGCACAGATCTTTCCGATGAACGGATCTTCACGCTTCGGACTGTGGAAGATACATTCGCGATCAAAGATTATATTGATCAGAAAGCGCCTCGCTCCGCAGTGATTGCGGGCGGAGGCTATATCGGCCTTGAGATGGCGGAAAACCTGACAGCGCGCGGAATCGATGTGACGATCATCCAGCGCCCGGATCAGCTGCTGAAACAGCTTGACGCAGATATGGCTTCCTTTGTGCACGCAAAAGTCCGGAGCAAAAATATTTCGCTGCAGCTCGGATGTGAAGTGTCGGAGTTCATCCCGGACCGTTCCGGGATCATTACAGTATTAAAGGATGGCCGTAAGCTTCTTTCCGATATGGTGCTTGTCGCTCTCGGCGTAGCGCCGGATACAACACTTGCACGGGCAGCCGGACTGGCCGTAAATGCCAAAGGAGCCATAGTCGTCAATGACCGTATGGAGACTTCCGTTCCGGACATCTACGCTGTTGGGGATGCCGTAGAGATCATGAACCCCATCACCGGGCAGGCCCAGACGGTACCCCTTGCGGGGCCGGCCAACAAACAGGG
>CADBNG010000066.1 GCA_902795985.1 uncultured Lachnospiraceae bacterium | reverse complement strand
ATCGGCGTCAGCGCGGTATACGTGATGGTGCATAAAGCGGTGAAACAGCGGATACGAAAGAGCAAAGAGGCATGAATTCCTGTCGGACAGTAGAATAATGCGGGCATCGAACCCGCATTATCTTTATTTGATAAAACTGACGACAGGGAAGCGTCCCTCTGTCGCCAAAAGATGCGGGCAATCACACCCGCATCTTCTTTATGTTCTGTCCTTTTTCCAGAGTGGCCCGGTCTTCAAACCCCATTCACGCATTGCGTCATCATAGAACTGCGGGCGCGGGTACTCCAGCTCCATGTGCATGGCCAGCTTATCCCGGCCGAAACCGATCTGTCGGAACCATCGGATGCCCTCCATCATATCATCGATCTTTTTGGACGAGACGGTGAAGTAAAATTCATCATCCAGCGTCAGCGCGCGCTCGAATTCACCGTCATCCGGGACGGTGAAGTTGTAATCTTTCTCACCGTTTAACACCGGTACGATGGCCTGGATACAGGCGCCGACCACGTCAAAGGACGCGGTCACGGGTTCGCCGGTCACAAACTGTCCGCCCATCATCAGCTGCCTTGCCTGGGCCTGGTCGCAGTAGATGACGATACAGTCCGGCTCGAAATTGGTATCTTCCAGCGGTGCGAGAGCCAGACCCTGTACGTTAAGCTCCGGCTTGATGCGCGGGAAGATTTCGCGGAAATGGCGCATGCAGGTGTCCCGGTCCCGAATGAAGAACTTCGTTCCCAGTTCCTCCTCCATGGCCTCGTCCATTTCACCGAGCCGCAGCGAAACAACAGGCCAGATACACCAGTGATCCTCCCGGAAGATGGCCATTTTGCGGTGGTGCCTCCGTACGAGGCTGTAGGTCTGGCAGAATGCCGGGATTTTCTCGCCGGCCTCCGAGGGACAGATGCAGCCCTCCGGGATCTCATCCCGGCTTTTCAGCATTTTGACGGCAATGGGTGAGCTGCGCAGCAACAGGTTTTCCTTCAGTTCTTTGCCAATGGCGCGATATTCTTCGACGGTTTTCATTTTATTATCCTTTCATGGCATCACTTACGAAGTAAAGTCCATAAGGGACGGAGCAAGGGTCCGAAAGGGACTGTCCCCATCGGCTCCAGCCCATAAGGGACGAAGAAGGGGCCCGAAAGGGACTGTCCCCATCGGCTCCCCATCGGCTCAGTTCTTTTTCAGATAACTGCTGCACTCCAGCATCTGATCCCGCAGCTCGGCCGCTGTTTCGAAATCCAGTTCGGCAGCGGCCTTTTTCATCTGTTTCTCGATCTTTGCGATCAGTTTGCGGAGTTCGGAATCGCTCATGGATTCCGGATCCTTTTCCAGGGCTACGCCGGTTTTGGCAATTTCCTTCTTGATGGAGATCAGGTCGCGGACGGCCTTCTGAATGGTCGTCGGCGTAATTCCGTGTTCCTTATTATACTGATCCTGGATGCTGCGCCGGCGGTTGGTTTCGTTGATGGCGAATTTCATGGAATCCGTCATGGTGTCGGCATACATGATCACGTGGCCTTCGCTGTTACGCGCAGCCCGACCGATGGTCTGGATGAGAGAAGTGCCGGAACGTAAGAAACCTTCTTTATCCGCGTCCAGAATGGCCACCAGGGTGATTTCCGGAATGTCCAGTCCTTCACGCAGCAGGTTAATGCCGATCAGAACGTCAAATACATCCAGACGCATATCACGGATGATCTTTGCCCGTTCCAGGGCGTCAATATCGGAATGCATGTATTCGGCACGGATACCCAGATCTTTCATATAAGAAGTAAGGTCCTCCGCCATACGCTTGGTGAGTGTAGTGATAAGAATCTTATGATTCTGCGCCGTTTCCTTTTTAACTTCCGCTACCAGGTCGTCGATCTGGCCCTCCACCGGCCGGACTTCCACTTCCGGATCCAGCAGACCCGTCGGACGGATCACCTGTTCCGCGCGGAGCATTTCGTGATTTTCCTCGTATTCGCCAGGCGTGGCGGAGACGAAGAGCAGCTGGTCGATGCGGTCCTCGAATTCCGAAAAAGAAAGGGGCCGGTTATCCAGGGCGGACGGAAGACGGAAACCGTAATCCACCAGCGTGGTTTTGCGGGACCGGTCGCCGGAGTACATCGCGCCGATCTGGGGCACTGTCTTATGGGACTCATCGATCATGATCAGGAAATCGTTCTTAAAGAAATCGATCAGCGTGAAGGGCGGATGCCCGGGCTCCAGACCGGAAAGGAAACGGGAGTAGTTTTCGATACCGGAGCAGACGCCGGTTTCCCGGAGCATCTCAATGTCGAAGTTGGTGCGTTCTTCAATCCGCTGCGCTTCAATCAGTTTGTCTTCGCTTTTAAAATAACGGATCCGTTCCGCCAGTTCGGCTTCGATCTCCGTGCAGGCGCGAAGGATGGTCTCCATCGGCACGACATAATGGGAAGCCGGTGCGATGGCAACATATTTCAGATCGGAGAGAACTTTCCCGGAGAGAGGATCAATCTCAGCAATGCGGTCGATTTCATCACCGAAAAATTCGATCCGCACGCCCGTTTCGGAACGGTCTGCGGGAATGACGTCCACCGTATCGCCTTTGACCCGGAAAGTGCCGCGCTTAAAGTCCATTTCATTCCGGTCATACTGCATATCAATGAGCGCGCGGATGACCTCGTCCCGGTCACGTTCCTGACCCGGCCGAAGAGAGAGAATCATTTTCTCATAGTCCGCGGGGCTGCCGAGACCGTAGATGCAGGAAACGGAAGAAACAACAATCACGTCCCTTCGTTCCATCAGGGAT
>CADBNG010000065.1 GCA_902795985.1 uncultured Lachnospiraceae bacterium | reverse complement strand
TCGGTTTCCAGCAGCTGGTGCCAGGTACCGTCGGCGTTTTTGTTCAGCATGGTAAGCCGGCAGGAAGTGCCTTCGGCGCCGACCAGAATCAGCTGATCCGCGGTTTTGGCCGTTTTCAGGGAAGCCGCCAGCCGGCCGGCTTTTGTCGCGGTTTCAGCGGGGCTGACAGCAAAGGCTTTTTTGAAAAGATAAGTATCGCCGTCGTAAACATAGATCTGGAAGGCTCCGCTGTTTCGATGATTGGAAACGGAAAAAGAGGCGGTCCATCGTCCGGAGGAATCTTTCCGGCCGTCGTACCATACCACATCATCCTGGCCGTTCTGCTTGCTCCATACCGAAAAACGGATGTCGGAGCAGGCCGCAGGGGCATTGTCCAGAATCAGGGTGCGCCGGCCTCCGGCACTTCCCTTCACCGTCAGCCGGTTGACAGACAGACGGACTGATTGAGGCGTGCTCCATTCCGAATAATAGTTGGTTCCGTCCACGGCAGCCCATGTGCGAAGACGGACATAATAAGTCTTTCCGGAAGTCAGGCCGGTAATGGTCTTCTGCAGTGTTGTACGGCCTGAAACATAGGCTTTTTCAGCTTCGGAAAAGTCTTTGCGGGTGCTGTACTGGACCTGGACACCGGATGCCGGCCATGCGGGTTTGCGCCATGTGACCGTGAATTTCCGCGTGGCATAGGGGAGCGATTTGATTTCCACGGTTTTCGGAATGATTTTAAAAGTCTTTGTCAGGATACCGGTGTAATTGCCGGTCCCTGTAATGATCATGGTTGCCGTTCCGACCTTTTTGTTGTTCTTATAGGAAACCGTATAATCTTTTCCGAGGGTCAGAACCGTAGGAACGCCGGCAACAGCTGCGCGGACCCGGGCGGATTTGGTCTGGGTCCTGTGCTTTCCGGTAAAGGTCAGGGATTTGTATTTCAGTGTAGCGGAAGAGAGGCGGACCGGCGTGATCTCGTAGAAAGCGGTCAGCGATCCAGTGTAGGGGGATTTTCCGCGGACGGTCAGTTCCGCGGTGCCCACGTCGGTATTGCCGCGGTAAGAAACGGAATAACAGCTCTTGTCCAGAACGACTTCTTTGCCGTTTTTGAGAGCCTTCACAATAAGGGAGTTCGTCTGTGTACGGGGAGCTCCGGTATATTTCAGGGTGTCATGCTTCAGCGTGACGGAGGTCAGGACACCGGCTGCTGTGCCTGAAACCTGCGGGGCATCCTCTTTGGCAGCGGCAGAGATCCTTTCCGAAGCCGTCGAAAGAAAAGCTCCGTTTACCCGGGTTTCTGTGTATGAATCTTCTGAATTATTCTGCAGCGGGATTTCCGATTCTGACTCTGCCGGACTGTCCTTTGGCTGAATATCTGAGTCGGGTCCGGCTGTGACAACAGCGGCCGACCGGGCGGCCTCCGTTTCATCAACAGGGTCCTTCGTCTCCTCGATGGGCAAATCCGTATCCCCGGAAGCTGGGGAGGGCAGGACTGATCCGGCGTCAAAAGTCTCCCCCGGTTCTTCAGGATCCGGTACAGCGGTAAGTTCTTCTTCCGAAGGCATCGAAACGTCTATAACGGATTCTTCTTCGCTTTCGGACTTCGGTTCCTCGGGATATGCCGCTTCATCAGCAGTTTCATCGATGGCTTCAGCGTCATCCTCCGGAAAAGAACTCAGATCGGCGGCGGTTATTTCGTTTTCATCACAAAATGCCGGTGCGGCCGGAACGGACATGCACAGGCATAAAACAAGGATAATCAGTGAATAAAAAGCTTTTCGTTTCATAATATCGCCCGGCAGTAAATCCCTGCGGAACAGCATGGAAATTATAATCAACAGTTTAAAATATATTAAGAGGTTTACAAACAGGAGTCAAGAA
This sequence comes from uncultured Lachnospiraceae bacterium, assembly GCA_902795985.1. The sequence goes on along the minus strand of CADBNG010000065.1, from coordinate 7,210 downwards.
AAGCCCTGCAAGAATATCAAAGTTACGCATGTCAGAAAACCAAGGATAATCTTCACCAACAGAGCGGCGGCTGCCACAGCCCCGGCGACATTGGCCAAACGAGCGCGAGGACGCCTGACGCTGGGACTGTGGCAGCCGCCGCTCGTCCGGTTACCAATAATACTCTCTTCCGGTTACCAATAATATTTTCGCCCGGTTACAAATAAAACTCTCGTCTGCTTATCAATGCTGATTCCTGCCTTTTTGAACAAATGTTGTCAAAACCACATACATAATCCCTGAATCCGTCTATTGTACAGAGGAAGAAAAGCCAGAGAGGGACGGATTTCCTTCTTTGCAATCTCTAAAAGAAGATATATAATTAATTTTAATGCAAAAGGCGGCCGTGATCCCCGGATCCGCAGGCCGCAGATTGGAGCAGAACATGATTTTTGAGGGCTGTCAGGGGAAACCGGAGATAACGATTGAAGAGAAGGTCTGTCCGCAGTGCGGGAATGTGATCGAAGTGTTCTCCATCGATACCGAGGTCGCCTGCGACCGGTGCGGGTTTGTTGTCTACAATGACGCGCTGAACTGCGTTCAGTGGTGCCAGTATGCCCGGCAGTGCGTCGGCGACAAACGCTATGAACAGCTGATGAAAGTCGCGGAAAGCCAGAAAAAGAGGCGTGAAAAGGAGAAAGCCGCGGCAAACTGATTATTACCGGAGGAAAAAGCATGGATCCCAGAACAGGACGACAGAAGCATGTAACGGAAGGCGGCAAAGGGGTACAGAAACGCGGAAGCGGACTGGGTACCGGACCGGTCGGAAGAAAGGAAGGCTATGCCGGCAGAACCTCGCAGGGAAGTTCCCAGCAGGGAGGCGGCTCCGGAAGGCCGGTGAACAGAGGCCAGAGGTCTTCCGGCGGAGGGAAAAGCCCGCTGCTTCTTGTGGTTGTCGTGGTGATTGTGATCGCCCTGATTGCCGGCGGAAGAGGCTGCGGCGGAAGCTCATCCGGGGTATCCTCCGGAGGCAATACCTATAACAATAATAGTACCGGCGGAAACCAGGGCAACTGGAGTCCTTCCGGTTATTCAGGCGCACAGACAACCCCGTCTAACGGCGGTACTTCCTCCGGACAGAGCACCCAGTTGGCATACGGTTCGGATCTTTTCGGCATGCTTTCAGGCTTTACCGGCAGCAACGGCGTATCTTCCGGGTGGAGCACCGGCAGCAGTAATGTTTCGGCTCTGAACCGGGAAGTGGACGCGGCGGCCCGCGCGAAGCGTACACAGATCATCGGGAACGGCCAGGATTCGGTAACGATTATGATCTATATGTGCGGCACCGACCTGGAGTCCAAATCCGGCATGGCGACAAGGGATATGATGGAAATGTGTTCCGCAAAGCTGGCGGATAACGTGAATATCCTGATCTATACCGGCGGATGCAGAGGCTGGAGGGTAAACGGCATCAGCAACTCCGTCAACCAGATTTACCGTGTGACGAACGGCGGCCTGGAGCGGCTGGTGGATGACGACGGGTCCAAGGGGATGACCGATCCGGAAACCCTCACGGCCTTTATTCAGTGGTGCGCCGCGAATTTCCCGGCAAACCGGAACGACCTGATCTTCTGGGACCACGGCAGCGGTTCGGTCAGCGGATACGGCTATGATGAAAAATTCCCGAACAAAGGTTCCATGACTCTTTCGGGAATCAACCGTGCCCTGAAGAATTCCGGCGTAACATTTGACTTCATCGGCTTTGACGCCTGCCTGATGGCGACCCTGGAGACCGCGCTGGTCACTTCCAACTACGCGGACTATCTGATCGCCTCGGAGGAAACGGAACCCGGCATCGGCTGGTATTATTCCGACTGGCTGAGTTCCCTTTCGCAGAACACCTCCCAGGAGACCATCGATACCGGAAAGAATATTATCGACGGCTTTGTGGAAAAATGCGGTCAGGAATGCAGCGGTCAGAAAGCAACGCTTTCCATCATCGACCTCGCGGAGCTGGAGAAGACCGTTCCGTCCAAACTGTCCGCGTTTTCGGGCAGCACGGCGGATCTGATCAGGAGCGACAATTACAAAAAGGTTTCCGACGCCCGTGCGGGAACAAGGGAATTCGCTGCTTCCTCCCGTATCGATCAGATCGACCTGGTGGACTTTGCCAATAAGATCGGAACGGAAGAGGCTTCGGCGCTTGCCGATACCCTTCTGGGCGCCGTGAAATACAACCGGACCTCGGCCAATATGACGAACTCCTACGGCGTATCCATTTACTTCCCCTATAAGCGGACTTCAAAGGTGGATTCTGTCACCAGTATGTATGAAGACATCGGAATGGACGAAGAGTACGCGGAATGCATCCGTTCCTTTGCCGGTATTGAAACAGCCGGTCAGCTGAGCGCCGGCGGATATTCATCCCCGTTCGGCGCGCTTACAGGCAGTTCCTCCGCCTATTCGGAAATGACCACGGGTTCCGACGCCCTGAGCGCCCTGCTTTCGGCTTTCCTTTCCGGCGGCCGCAGCGCGGAGGGCATTGACCGCAGTACCGCCGGTTTTATGGAGGACAGCGGTTTTGATGTAAATTCCGCGGCACAGTATATTTCCGTCAACCAGTTTGATCCTTCCATGCTTGAATGGTATGAGGATGACCAGGGACGCCACCTGATCGCGCTGCCCGATGAAGCCTGGGATCAGATCCAGACTCTTCAGGTCAATATGTTCTATGACGACGGGGAAGGCTATGTGGATCTGGGACTGGATACGACCTGGGAATTCACGGATGACGGACGCCTGATCGGCGATACCGACGACACCTGGCTTTCCATCGACAAACAGCCGGCGGCCTTTTATTACGAAACGACCATTATTGACGGGGACAGCGTTGTGACAACCGGACGGGTTCCGGCCTATCTTGACGGAGAAAGAGTCAACCTGATCCTGGTATTTGACGATGAGACGCCTTACGGCAGGATAGCCGGAGCGAACTACGTGTATCTCAACGGGGAAACCGAGACCGTTGCGAAGAATATCACGGAGATCGAAGAGGGCGCCGAGATCCAGCTGGTCTGTGACTACTACAATTATGACGGCCAGTTTGAAGAAGCCTACCTGCTGGGCGAGCCTCTTTATTATCATGACGGAATGGAAATCAGCAATACCTATCTCGGTGAAAACACTTCGGTTATGTATCTGCTGACGGATTTCTACAACAACGAGTATTTCACACCGGCTGTACCGAAATAATACGTATGCGCCGGATCTTCAGCTGCCGGAACCTGCGGGCTCCGGCAGCTGTTTTTACGGAGAAAAATGATGACAGAAGGAGACTCCGTTCTGCCTTTTTTTTCAGGAATGTTTCATTCATTGCCCAAAAGATTATAAGGTGAATAAGAAAAAAGTTACACGGCCGTCCGCCCTTTTAAAGCCGTGACCCTTGCAAATGAAAATCCAGAATAGTATACTGACAATGTAATAAACAGACAGTGAAAACTGTACAATAAAAATGATCTCCGGACAACGGAGATCCGAAACCTGAAAGGAGATGTACAAACCATGAATTTCTTTGACCTTACCGGAAAAAATGCGATCATTTTCGGCGGAGCCGGCGGACTTGGAAAACTTATCGCAAGAGAGTATGCGCTTGCAGGCGCTAACGTTGCTATCGCTTCCAGAAGTGAAGAGAAGCTTGCTGCCGCCTGTGAAGATCTGAAAGCCGAGACCGGCAAAGACTTCAAATACTATGTCTGCGATGCCACCGACGAAGCTACAGTTGAAGCGACCGCGAAAAAGGCCAACGAAGAGATGGGTCCGGTGACCATCCTCGTCAACAGCCAGGGCATCAACAAGAAAGTTCCGGTTTTTGATTTCCCGGTAGCGGATTTCAATAACGTCATGAACGCAAACGTAACCTCCATTCTTATCACTGCAAAGCACTTTGCTCCTTACATGAAGGAAGCCGGCTACGGCAAGATCATCAACGTTTCTTCCGTCCGCGGCAAGATCGCGACGAAGGGACCGGGCAATGCCGCATACTGCTCCTCCAAAGGCGCTGAGGATATGCTGACCAAGGTTCTCGCCGCCGAGCTTGGACCGTATGGAATCACCGTAAACGCTTTCGGCCCGAACATCATGAAGACACCGATGATGAACAAGATCTTCGAGATGCGCGCGAACGAAGCCGGCGTTACCGTCGAGAAGTACCTTGAGATCCAGGGCGCCAACCTTCCGATGCGCCGCATGTCCGATCCGATCGACTGTGTCGGAACCGCTCTGTTCCTTGCAGCTCCCGCTTCCGATTTCCTGACCGGAAACATCCTGTATCCGGACGGCGGACTTACCGCAATCGGCTGATACGGCACGGACCGCAACACTCAGTTTATTATTTAATTTTAAGGAGAACATAATACAATGGGCAAGAAACTGATTATCTCCGCCTGCCTCTGCGGCGCGGGAACCAAGAAAGACCAGGCACCTACCGTACCGTACACCCCCGAAGAGATTTCGGATCAGGCTATTGAGTGCGCGAAGGCCGGCGCTTCGATCGTTCACATCCATGTCCGCGAGGATAAGGAAGTCAACGGCAAGATGGAGATCGGCTACAAATCCATGAGCCTTGAGAAGTTCACCGAGACCACCGAGCTCATCCGTAAAAAGAGCAAGGAGCAGGGCGTGGACGTCGCCATCAACCTGACCACCTCCGGCGGAGAATATGAAGACTACAAGCGTCTGCAGCACCTCGGAAAGCTTCTTCCGGAAATGTGCTCGTTCGACCCGAACACCCTGAACTGGGCCAACAGCTACATCTTCGAGAACTCCCCCCGTTTCCTGAACCAGCTGGCACAGGAAGTTGTCAAGTACAACATCAAGCCGGAATTCGAAGTATTCGACACCGGTCATATCGACAGCGTAATGTACTATGTCAAGAAGTGGGGAATCCCGCAGCCGCCGCACATCCAGTTCATCATGGGCGTTGGCGGATCCATGCCCGGAACCGCTCTGAACCTTGCGTTCATGGTCAGCAAGCTTCCGCAGGGCGCGACCTGGTCCGTATCCGGTATCGGCAGATGCCATATGGATATGATGCTCGCCGGCCTTTCCATGGGCTGCGACGGACTTCGTGTGGGTCTGGAAGACAACATCATTTATTCCCGCAATGATGACGGAACGAAAGTCATTGCGACGAATGTCATGCTCGTAGAGCGTGCTGTTGAACTGGCGAAGCTGGCCGGCCGTGACATCGCGACGGCGGAAGATGCCCGTCAGATTCTCGGCATGACCAAGAAAGTAGACTGATTCAGAAACTGAATCACATTCGGGCGTCAGCGGTTCCCCTCATTGCGGGATAAGCTGCGCCCGAATTGTTCGTTAAGGGTTCCGGCGTACGACGGACAGGTGCGATCACCCATTTCAGAGAAGAATCATAACAGAGTGGCTTTTATTGGGGAGGCTATGGTTCATGAAAAAGGAAATGATTGCGATGCTGCTTGCAGGCGGACAGGGAAGCCGGCTTGGCGTCCTGACGGACCATGTTGCGAAGCCGGCAGTTTCCTTCGGTGCGAAATACCGCATTATTGATTTTCCGCTCAGCAACTGCACCAACTCTGGTATCGATACAGTCGGAGTGCTAACGCAGTACCAGCCGCTGATTCTGAATACTCATATCGGAATCGGCATTCCATGGGATCTGGACATTAACGACGGAGGGGTTACCGTTCTGCCGCCGTATGAAAGCACCTCGAGCAGTGAATGGTATTCGGGTACCGCTAACGCGATATTCCAGAATTTTAATTACATTGATCATTACGATCCGGAATACGTTCTGATCCTTTCCGGTGATCATATTTACAAAATGGATTATCAGATGATGCTGGATTTCCATAAGGAAAAGGGTGCGGACATCACGATTGCCTGTATTTCGGTTCCGGAGGAAGAAGCCCATCGTTTCGGGATCATGATCACGGATGAGGAAAGACGTATCACCGATTTTGAAGAAAAACCGGAACATCCCAGAAGCACCCTTGCTTCCATGGGAATCTATATCTTCAACTGGAAGGTCCTGAAACAGGGGCTGATCGCGCTGAAAGACCAGCCGGAGCTGGATTTCGGCAAGCACGTCCTGCCCTATGCGAAAGAGCTTGGAAAGAAGCTGTACGCGTATGAGTTTCAGGGCTACTGGAAGGATGTCGGAACGCTGCAGTCCTATTGGGAAGCCAATATGGGACTGGTGGATGTTGTTCCGGAGTTCAATCTTTATGAGGAATTCTGGCCCATTTATACAAACAGCGGAATGATCAATCCCCAGTATATTGCCCCGGATGCTTCGGTCATCCGCAGCATCATCGGGGAAGGAGCCGAAATTTACGGACACCTTCACAATTCGGTGATCGGAACGGATGTCCGGATCGGCAAAGGCAGCGTACTGAGAGACTGCATTGTCATGCGGCATGTGTCCATCGGTGAAAACTGCTTTATTGAAAAGGCGATCATTGCGGACGACACAAAGATCGGAAACAACGTCCAGATCGGTGTCGGCGAAGAACGCCCGAATCGTATCAAACCGAACATTTACTTCAACGGATTAACGGCAATCGGTGAGAAAAGCGTGATTCCCGACAACGTCAGTATCGGGAAGAATACCGCCATTTCCGGGCCAACCGCGGCGGAAGATTATCCGAACGGCAGACTGGAGTCCGGCGAGATGCTGATCCGGGAGGACAGCCTATGATGAAAGCACTTGGAGTCATACTTGCGGGCGGCAATAACTTAAGGATGGGCGAGCTTTCCCGTACCCGCGCGATCGCGGCGATCCCTATTGCCGGTACGTACCGCACGATCGATTTTGCGCTGAGCAACATGACGAACTCCGGAATCGGCCGGGTAGCCGTCCTGACACAGTACAATGCCAAGTCACTGGACGAGCACCTGAGATCCTCCAAATGGTGGAATTTCGGCCGTAAAAAAGGCGGTCTGTTCGTTTTCGCGCCGACCCTGACCGCCAGCAACAACTGGTGGTACAAAGGAACGGCCGACGCGATCTGGCAGAATGTGGACTGGCTGAAACAGAGCCATGAACCCTATGTGGTCATCACATCCTGCAACGGTGTTTATAAACTGGATTACAACAAGGTCATCGAACAGCACATTGACAAAGAAGCCGATATCACCATCGTCTGTACCAATGTGAAAGACGACCCGCGGCGCTACGGCGTCGTAACCCTGGACC
>CADBNG010000064.1 GCA_902795985.1 uncultured Lachnospiraceae bacterium | reverse complement strand
GCCGGCGACCGGGATCGAACCGGTACGAGTGTCACCACTCACGGGATTTTAAGTCCCGGGCGTCTGCCAGTTCCGCCACGCCGGCGTGTCAGCAATCTGACAAAGAAGAATTATATACGATCAAAAGGGAAAATGCAATGATCAGTTCGTTCGCGGGCACTCATCGGCCGCGGGCCGTTTCGGCCGGCGTGAACCCGGATCAGGGGGACTGTCCCCTTTGATTCAGATCACCGGATCCGGACGATACTTCCGTAGAGCCAGGTGTTTCTGCCGCCTGCTTCACTGACGGTGCGGAGGGAGCCGCCGGGCTCCCGGAAAATCCGCTCAATCTTTTCTCCGGTCTTTTCGGACAGATACATGCCCGCCGCCGCGCTGCCGCTGGCACAGGAATTCTCCCAGAAGACGGTTTCGCTGCCGGGGATATAAACCAGCGGGGTCAGGGCGCAGTCCGGGGCCTCCCCGCCCAGGAACATGAGGCCGAGGCCGGCGGCCGAAAGATCGGCGCACCATTTTTTAACCGCTTCTTCGGCGGATTCACGGTTCTGAATCAGCCCGGAAAAAGGCGCGTCTTTTTCCAGAATAATATGGAAGATTCCCTCCATGCGGACAACCGGAAGCTCCGCCGTGATGCCTCCGAAAGAAAGAGCTTCCTTCCCGGCGGAAACCGGCGGCGGCATATGGACGCCGGCATCAAAGCTGCCGGCTTTTCCCGGCTTCAGCTGCACTTCAACGGGCTTTTCCGCACCGGAGACACGGAGCATTACACGGACAGGATCCTGCTCTGCGATTCTCCCGCCGCTCTCTTCCCTTTTACGGATCAGGTACAGGGCAGCGGCGCTCATGGAAGCATTGCCGCAGAATTCACCGCCTGCCATGCGAAGGCTTACCGGTACGGAATCCGGCGCCTGCGCGAAACGTACAAATCCGACCTGCTCCACCCCGGGATGCCGGCGCATCAGCTCAGCGGCCAGGGCCGGCTGCCGGCTGATTTCCACCTCGCTTTCCACCAGGGCTGTGATATTGCCTGTCGGATCAAATATACTGTATTGAATGATTGGCTCCGATCTGTTCATAACCATAAAAAGAAGACAAACACTTTGTGCTTAAAAATGACACAAAGCGCCTGTCCCTTTTGTGTCATTCCGGCAGTTCAGCGTTCAAACACCCGCAGGAACTGCTTTGTTCTTTCCTGGGTCGGCGCGCCGAAGACCCGTTCCGGATCGCCCTGTTCCACAATGACCCCGCCGTCCATGAAAATAACGCTGTTGCTGACCGCGCGGGCAAAGGGCATCTCGTGAGTAACGACCACCATGGTCATTTTGTCCTCGGCAAGCTGACGGATGACCTTCAGCACCTCTCCGGTCAGTTCCGGGTCCAGCGCGCTGGTTGGTTCGTCAAAAAAGAGGATTTCCGGATTCATTGCCAGGGCCCTGGCGATGGCAACCCTTTGCTGCTGCCCGCCCGAAAGCTGGTACGGATAGGAATTCTCCTTTCCCTCCAGGCCCATTTTCTTCAGGATCGAATAGGCACGTTCCCGTACCTCCTCCTTGTTTTCCCCGTGAAGGATCGGCGCGTCGGTCACATTTTTGAACACCGAATAATGCGGGAAAAGGTTAAAGTTCTGGAAGACCAGCCCGAACAGGGTCTTAAAGCGGCTGATCTCCGCCTTCTGGGCATAAACCCCTTCCTTTACGGCATATTTTCCGTCATATAAAATATCTCCTCCGTCCGCGCGCTCCAGAAAGGAGGCGCACCGCAGAAGGGTCGATTTTCCCGAACCCGACGGACCAATGATGGAAACAACGTTTCCCCGTTCAACGGAAAGGGAAATATCCTTCAGGACCGACAACGAACCGAAAGATTTCTGAAGGCTGCGGATTTCCAGAACACTGGCATTTGCCGCGCCTGCTTTTGTATCTGCCATTTTTTCTTCCTCCCGTATGGATCTGTCAGCCGGCTATCCCATCGGAATCTTCCGATTGTGACACAGCGCGATTATCTGTAATAGTTCATCTTCTTTTCGACTCTGCCCATCACATAATCAACGATTACATTGAAGACATAGTAGAAAACGCCTGCCACCAGGAACGGCATAAAGCTTGTCTGGGAGTTTGCGATCTGTTTTCCGATGGTGAACATTTCCTGATAGGAAACGGTAAACGCGATCGACGTATCCTTAACAAGCGTGACGACTTCGTTGGTGATGCTGGGCATGATGCGTTTCATCACCTGCGGAAGAATGATCTTCATGAAGGTCTGGACCCGGGTATACCCCAGCACGTCCGCCGCTTCATACTGGCCCACCGGAATGGACTCGATGCCCCCTCGGTAGATTTCCGCGAAGTAAGCGGCATAGTTGATGGAAAAGGCGATGACGACCGGTATCAGCTTGTTTCTGGCGACGGTTGTGCCGAACAGATAATACGGCCCGTAGGTCACCGCGAGGAGCTGCAGCATCAGCGGCGTTCCCCGAAGCACGGTAATCACAAACCGGGTAGCCGCGGAAACGACCTTGATTCTGCTCATGCGGAGCAGGGCGACGATCATTCCCAGCGGAAGGGCGAATAAAAGAGTAAGAAAAAAGATGGCGCAGGTCCTGCCCAGACCTTCACTCATCTTTGCAATCATGGTCATCAGTGTCATATAAAAAGCCTCATTTAAAACAATAATCTGATGTTTGGGGTAAAAAATCCGGCGAATCTGAACAAAACCGGGGCTGCCGCATTAAGAAGATATTGATGAACAATGCAACAACCCCTGTTTTTATTATTGCAGTTTACGCTTCATTATTCGCTCAGGAAAATCAGATTGTTCACGATTTCCGCATATTCCGGATTGGAAGCGATTTTGGCATAGGTGCCGTTCGCGACGAGTTCCTGAACTGCGGCATCAACCGTTTTGCACAGTTCGGCATCGCCGGAACGGAAAGCGATTCCGTACTGTTCCGCGCCGAGGTTCTCATCGATGATGGAAAGCCCGTCATGTTCGGCAACATAGCTGGCCGCAACCGGCATATCAACAAATACGGCATCCACGGCGCCGCCTTCGAGCTCGGTGAAGCACTTCAGGAAGCTGTCGCAGGTTATGACATTGCTGAATGTTGCGGCGAGATCGGCCAGGTCTCCGTTAAGAAGGGACTCACCGGAAGTGCCGAGCTGAACGGCTACGGTCATGCCTTTAAGATCCTCAGAGGAAGCAAGTCCGCTCTCGCTCTTGACAACCAATACCTGTGTATTGTCATAATAGGGCTCCGAAATCACGTAGCCGGCTTCTTTCATGCTGTCCAGAATGGTCATTCCGGACCATACGCAGTCACATTCCATCGAATCGAGCTGAACCAGCTTCTCGTCCCAGTTCACGCCGAAGATTTCCAGCTCCCAGCCCAGGGAATCGCAGACCGCCTGGCAGACTTCCACGTCAAACCCGGTATAGTTTCCGTCATCTCCAAGGTAGCTGAACGGCGGATATTCCGG
>CADBNG010000063.1 GCA_902795985.1 uncultured Lachnospiraceae bacterium | reverse complement strand
GAGCTGGGTGAAAAGTACCTGCCGGAAGGAATGAAACTGAAATCCTACGGTTATCTGGACAAGGTCCTGGAAGCCCGCTACGAAAGAGATGCCAGCCCGGATCCGGATAAGGATGACGGCGAAGACGGCCCGGATGAGGATCCGCAGGACGGGGATGACGGCGAAGACGGCCCGGATGAGGATCCGCAGGACGAGGATGGCGACGGAATTCCGGATGAGCCGGATGACTCCGGGAAAAAGGATCCGCAGCAGCTTCTGATCCGTAAGTCCTCTTCCTTCAAGGACAAGGCCCTTTCCGGAGACAATAACAAATACAAGAAGACCTGGACTATCACCGGAAAAGACCTGAAACTTTCCGATGAAGATCTGCAGATCAAGTGCTACGGGGACGGAAAGACCATCAATACAGCCGTTTTTGACGCGGATGATATGCACTACAGCGTATCGTACAACATCGGTAAGAACGGCAGGGGATTAAAGACGGAAGAGCTGGCGGCTCTGCTGGGAGGCCTTTTCCCGAAGGATGACCCGGATGACGATTGACATCCCTTCAATACAGACACGAAGACACGGGCAGGAGAGCTTTTCCTGCCCGCTGCTTTTCGGGGAGTAAGAAAGAATCCCGCAGGAAAGGAATATCATGAAAGAAAGCTTAAAAAAAGATCTGGAAACCGTTCGAAAGACGCTGGCAGCCGCTCAGCGGTATGAGCATGCGGTTCATGTGCTGAACTATGATATGGAAACCATCTGCCCGCCGGATGCCATTGAGGAACAGGGAGGGACGATGGCGTATCTTGAAACGGAAGGCTACCGGCTGATTAAGACCGATGAATTTATCACGGCCGCAGACCGTCTTTATGAGAACCGCCATGGCTCCGGCCCGGAAGCCGGGGACGGACTGGATGAATACGATCTTGCGCTGGCGGAACGTCTTCACCGGGACCGTCAGAAAACAAAATACATCACGCCGGAGCTGAACCACGAGTTCGCCCTGGTCTATAACAAGGCCTTCGCGGACTGGCTGAAAGCGAAAAATGCTTCGGACTTCAGCCTGTTTGCCCCGTCCCTTCTGAAAGTCAGAGAGGTGGATCAGAAGAGCATTTCCCTTCGGGAGGAGAAGAAGGATACGCCGTATGATCATCTTCTGGATGATTACGAGCGGGGAATGACGCAGGCGGACCTGGATGAGATTTTCGGCCAGTGCAAAGAGCGGCTGATTCCCTTCCTGCGGAAGATCCTGGCCGGCAAAAAGCAGATCCGGACGGATTTCATGCACCGGACCGTGACGGATGAGCAGCAGAGGAAAATGGCGCGTTTCCTTCTGGAAGAGATCGGCTTTGATTTTTCCCGCGGGGCTTTTACCACCACGGAACATCCGTTTACCGACGATCTGGCCCGGAACGATGTCCGGGTTACGACCCACTATTATCCTGATTATTTTGCCTCCAGCATGTATTCCATCATACACGAGGGAGGGCACGCGGTTTTCGGCCAGAACCAGCCGGAAATCCATCACGACCGTTTCATTGCCAACCAGATGACTCTCGGCATGCATGAATCGGTCTCCCGTTTTTACGAAAACCGGATCGGCCGGAGCCGGGAGTTCATTGACCGTATTTTTGAGAAAACAAAGGAGATTTTCCCGGAGGTGATGTCGGATGTGACGGCCCGGGAATTCTATGAAGCGGTCAATGAAGTAAAACCGTCCCTGATCCGAACGGAAGCGGATGAATTTACGTATACCTTCCATATCATCATCCGTTATGAGATAGAGAAGGAGATTGTAAACGGGAATCCGAAGACGGAGGATCTTCCCGCGCTCTGGAACCGTAAATACGAGGAGTATCTGGGCATCTGCCCGCCGTCCGATAAGGAAGGAATCCTGCAGGACGTTCACTGGACTTCCGGCTTTGGCTATTTTCCGACTTATGCCCTCGGAAACATGTACAACGCGATGTACTGGAACTGCCTGAAACAGGAGATGGATCTTCCGGGATGCATTCGGTCCGGAAGCCTTCTGGATATCCGGGACTGGATGTCAAAGCGGGTCTTTGCCAAAGCAAACATTCTGTCCCCGAAGGAATGGATACGGGATATTACCGGGCGGGAGTTTACACCGAAAGACTTTCTGGATTACCTGGAAGAAAAGTACGGGGAACTCTATGACCTGTAAATGAAAAGATGACAGGAGGGACGTATCCTTTCTGTCATCTTTTACGCGGTTTGAGCTGCGGATGGCGACAGCGGGGCGAAACCTGCTGTCATCTTTTTATGGGAGCCGGATTCAGCCGGTCACGGCCGGTTATCAGTAACCTTCGTCGTAGTATTCCTCCTCATAATAATATCCGTCGTCGTAGTATTCTCCATCATCGTAGTAATACTCGTCGTCGTAGTATTCTCCGTCGTCGTAGTACTCCTCGTCGTAATATTCCCCGTCATCATACTCCGCGTTCAGCTCCGCTTCCCGTTCTTCCTCGGCCTTTTTTTCCGCATTGAATTCGCGGTCGACCTCTTCCTGGGTAAGAAAACGGTCTTTGCAGACAGCGCGGACGACGTCAATGGTGACATAGGAGCCCATGGTGTTTGCCACATCGGTTTTGAACTGATAATAATAGTCCGGATCGACGACAAACGCGAGCGGGCAGATTTTTCCGTTGGCGTCAAAGTGACGGATAATGTCTTTGTAGGTAAGATGCAGCTGATCCAGCAGCCAGGCGGTGAGAAGGACCAGGGAATCATAGGTTTTTTCGTTCAGTACGCCCGTTTCATCCGGATGACAGCATTCGATGGAAATGGAATCCATGTTCCGGTCGTTGGTGGCCAGAGAGATTTCATTAATGGGAATAAGCTGGATGATCTCGCCGTCCAGACCGATCACAAAGTGGCAGCTGGCATACTCCGCATGGCTTTCGGCCAGGGAATTGAAATAATCCCGGTTATCCTTCGCCGTGCTGCCCGGATTTGCCAGATAATGGACGGCAACGGCGTTGACTTTTGTGAGAATATTGCCGGCCCTGGAAAACTCGCTGGGGGTAATCAGGTCCACTGTCAGCCGCTTTTTGATCTCCCTGTCCAGTTCCGCGAAGGTATAGGCCTTCCTTTTTTCGGAAAGGAAAGATTTCGAATCCTTCTCTTTACTTTCTGCGGCTGTTTCGCTTTCGGAGGTCTTTAACTCCGAAACGGCTTCACCGGCCTTGATTTCAGTGGTCTTTTCCGGATCCGTCCCGGTAATCGGTTCCGTTACAGATGCGGATGACGTCTCAGAAGCGGCTTCTGGAACCACGCCGGCCGGAGGCCGTCCTTCCGAGGTCAGGACTGCGGAACAGCCGGAAAGAGGGAGTGAAATAAAAAGGAGCAGTGACGCAAGCACTGCCGCCATCGGTTTTAAACAGGTATTCTTTCTTTTCAAAATGTTAGATTCCGTTTCTGTCTGGATTATCAGGAGATTACCACTTTCAGCGCAATCTGTCAAATTTTGGGAAACGTACTGCAGCGGTCCGGAAGGGACGGAGGAGGGGGGCGAAGGGGACTGTCCCCAGCGGAGTCCGGCCCGGAAGGGACGGAGGAGGGGGCGAAAGGGACTGTCCCCAACGGACTATTAAATTCTTCGCCGGATTGTGTTATTATACAATAAACATGAATTATCACTATGCCAATCGGGCTGGACCGGGAAAGGAGAACGAATGAAAGCAGCAATATGGTATCAGCAAAAGGATGTTCGGGTGGAAGAGGTTCCGGAGCCGGTGCCCGGACCGGGAGAGGTCAAAATAAAGGTCAAATGGTGCGGGATCTGCGGATCCGATCTTCATGAATATCTGGAAGGACCGATTTCCATTCCGGTGGGAACCCCGCACCCGCTGACCGGTAAAATGGCACCGGTTGCCTTGGGACATGAGCTTTCGGGAGAGATTGTGGAAGTCGGCCCCGGCGTAACGGATCTGAAGCCGGGCGACCGGGTTATTACGGAAACGACTCTGCCCTGCATGGAATGTCCGGAATGCAAAAGAGGAAACCTGACCCACTGCCAGAAACTGGGGATCTTCGGCATCAGCGGCTATGGCAGCGGACTGGCGGAATACACGCTGGCAAAAGCGATGTTTATCCATAAGATTCCGGATGGAATGCCGTACGAAAAGGCAGCTCTGGTGGAACCGTACTCTGTGGGCTTCCATTCCCTTGCAGCCGGACAGTTTAAACCCGGCATGACCGCGGTGGTTCTCGGAGCCGGCCCCATCGCGCTGGGAGTAATCGAGTGCCTGCGCGCCAGCGGCGCGAGAAAAATCATTGCCGTGGTCCGCAAATCCATCCGTCAGGAATACGCGAAACGTTCCGGCGCGGATCTGGTTCTGGATCCGGGTGAATGCGATGTTGCCGAAGAAATCCACAGACAAACAGACGGCCTTGGCGCTGATGTCTGTTTTGAAACCTTCGGCGTGGAGATCGGGCCGAAAATCGGGCAGCAGTGCCTCCGTTCCGGCGGTACACTGGTGATTATCAGTCTCTGGTCCAAACCGGTGGCGGTGGATCTGATGGCTTCTGTCCAGGGCGAGCTCCATATCGTCGGTTCCAACCTGTATTCCTATAATGATTTTGAAACGGTCCTGCACATGCTGAACGACGGACGTCTCCCCGCAGAAGGATATATTACCGGGAAAATTGCCCTGGAAGATCTGGTCGAGAAAGGCTTCGCCGAACTGTCCGGACCGGACCGCAGAAAACATGTCAAGATGCTTGTGACGCCGGACCGGGCACTCCTGTAATCCGGGACAGTATTTATTGATACAAAAAGAAGGAGCGGGGATTTCCCTGCTCCTTCTTCATGCCGGCGGCACCGGGACGATTCCTGGCGACACCGGGACGGTTCCCTGTCGCCATTTTCATTTTGAAGTGAAAAGAAGGAGAAGGATTGATGAGTAATCCCTCTCCTTCATAAATGTCATAATCTGCTTATTATGAATCTTCTTTCTGTCCCAGCAAATTCAGGGAATTATTAAGGTTGATGGCCGCGCATACAAGCGCTATTACTGCGACCAACAGTACTATAATATCTTTAATCGCTGCTTTTTTCTTCATAGTAAGTCTCCTTCTGTCGCGCAGGAAAATGAAAACGGTGGCAGGACCGGCCTGCCGCCGTTTTGGTTATTGCATCAGCCGAAATATCTCTTCAGAAGGCCTGCGAATGCTTTGCCGTGTCGGGCCTCGTCCCTTGCCATCTCATGCACGGTATCATGGATCGCATCGAGGTTCAGGGCCTTTGCTCTCTTGGCCAGATCGGTTTTGCCTGCGGTTGCGCCGTTCTCGGCTTCCACACGCATCTCGAGGTTCTTTTTGGTGCTGTCGGTGATGACTTCGCCCAGAAGCTCTGCGAATTTCGCAGCATGTTCAGCCTCTTCATAGGCTGCTTTCTCCCAGTACAGGCCGATTTCGGGATAGCCTTCTCTGTGGGCTACGCGTGCCATGGCAAGATACATTCCGACTTCGGAGCACTCGCCTTCAAAGTTGGAACGGAGGTCTGCGATGATATCCTCGGGAACGCCTTTCGCGACGCCGACGATATGCTCGGCAGCCCATTCCATCTCACCTTTCTGTTCGATGAATTTGGAAGCGGGGGCTTTGCAGATCGGGCAGGATTCGGGAGCCGAATCACCTTCATGGACATAACCGCAGACGGAACATACAAATTTGCTCATAATATCTTTCATCCTTTCTTATTTTTTCACGGGCTGCAACCGTGACCGGACAGACCGTGATGATAACAGTACAGCTTACTTCCGGGGAGGATCAGGCTTTTTCGAAAGCGTCCTTTCCCAGTCCGCAGATCGGGCAGATCCAGTCTTCGGGGACATCTTCCCAGGCAGTGCCGGGGGCAACGCCGTTATCGGGATCGCCGGCTTCGGGATCGTACTCATATCCGCAGGGACATACATATTTATCCATTAGTTACTCCTCCTTGAATTAAGTTTACCGTGTGCCTATATTATAAATGCTGCGGACAAAGTTTACAAGAGGACAACGAAATTGGTTGCCACCCGAAACAATCTCGCATTAATGCGATAGATAAAGGGAAAAAGAGCATGGAAATGACCGAAACAAGTGTATCGAAAGATAATTTTATGATAAAATAAATTTTTACAATATGAGAGAAACAGAGGGGATCGACCCATGAGCGGAATTCTGTATTTATGCGCGACGCCGATCGGAAATCTGGAGGATATGACTTTCCGGGCGGTCCGTGTTCTGCAGGAGGCGGATCTGATCGCGGCCGAAGATACGAGGAACAGCATCCGGCTGCTGAACCACTTTGAGATCCATACGCCGATGACGAGCTATCATGAACACAATAAGTACGAAAAAGCGGAAGAACTGATCGGTCTGCTGGCCGAAGGCCGGAATATTGCCCTTATAACCGATGCCGGGATGCCGGGGATCTCCGATCCGGGGGAAGTCCTGTGCCGCAGGGCCCATGAGGAAGGAATTCCCGTCACGATTGTTCCGGGCGCCTGCGCAGCGGTCAGCGCGCTGGCGGTATCGGGCCTTCCCTCCGGCCATTTCTGCTTTGAAGGATTTCTGCCCCGGACGAACCGGGAAAGAAAGGAACGCCTGACGGTCCTCGCAAAGGAAGAACGGACGATGATCGTATATGAAGCGCCCCACCGCATACGGAAAACGCTGCAGGATCTGTGCGCTGCGCTTGGAGAAGAGCGGGAGATCGGCATCTGCCGTGAACTTACGAAGAAACACGAAGAGATCCTCAGGATGACGCTGGCCGGGGCGGAAGCCTTTTACCGGGACAGGGAGCCGAAAGGGGAATTTGTCCTGGTGATCCGCGGACGTTCGGCCGAAGAGAGCCGGCAGGAACAGCGCTCACAGTGGGAAGAGCTGGAACTGGAGGAGCATCTGAAACAGTATCTGGACCAGGGGCTGGACCGCAAAGAAGCGATGAAGCGGGTTGCGGCGGACCGGGGAATTTCAAAAAGAGACGTATATCAGGCGCTGAATGTCAAAAACGGAGAACAGTGACTATGTCCTACTATGTTGAACTGAAAAACGTAACCAAGACCTACGGCACGGGCGACGTGGAGATCCGCGCCTGCGACGGGATTGATTTCGGGATCGAAAAAGGCGAATTTGCCGTGATCGTGGGACCCTCCGGCGCCGGAAAGACAACCGTCCTGAATATCATCGGCGGAATGGACAGCGCGACTTCCGGGAGCGTTGTGATCGACGGAAAGGATATAGCCGGTTATTCTGCCCGCCAGCTGGCGGATTACCGCAGGGAGGATATCGGTTTTATTTTTCAGTTTTACAATCTGATGCAGAATCTTACAGCGCTGGAGAATGTGGAGCTGGCGCTGCAGATCTGCAAACATCCGCTGGACGCGGAAACGGTAATGGAAGAGGTCGGGCTCGGAAAGCGCAGGGATAATTTTCCCGCGCAGCTTTCCGGAGGGGAACAGCAGCGCGTGGCAATCGCGAGAGCGCTGGCGAAGGATCCGAAGCTGCTGCTGTGTGATGAACCCACCGGCGCGCTGGATTACGTAACCGGGAAATCCATCCTGAAGCTGCTGCAGGATACCTGCCGGGAGCGGGGGATGACCGTGGTTGTCATTACGCATAATACCGCGATCACGCCCATGGCGGATCGTGTGATCCATATTAAAAACGGAAAAGTCAGCCGGATCGTCACAAACGACGCGCCGGTGCCGGTAGAACAGATCGAATGGTGAGCCGATGAAAAATGTCCTCCGAAAGGACTTCCTGAGGGAAATTAAAAAGAATAAAGGGCGATTCCTGTCGATCTTTTTTATCGTGATGCTGGGAACCGCTTTCTTTTCCGGCGTCCGTTCGGCCGGTCCGGATATGAATTATATTGCGGACGATATTTACCGGCGTACGAACATGATGGACCTGCGGCTGGCGGCGACGCTGGGAATGACGGATTACGACCTGGAGGATATCCGGGCCCTTTCCTGCGTCGGAACCGCGGAAGGCGGATACACAAAGGAAGTCGTGGTGAATGAACCGGAGCGTCAGTGGGTGCTTAAGCTGATTTCGCAGACCGTTGATGTCAACAACGTCCTCCTCCGGGAGGGAAGGCTGCCGGAAAAAACTTCGGAGTGCGTTGCGGACACGGGTCTTTCCGGGTATGAAATCGGAGACGTGATCCATGTGGAATCCGGAACGGAGGACGAAATCTCGGACAGCCTGAATGTTGCGGAGTTTACGGTCGTAGGAAAGGGAAGCCTTCCGTATTATATCGACCTGACCCGGGGAAACGGTTCCGTAGGCAGCGGCTCCATCGATGCCTTTCTTGTGGTATCCCCGGAAGTGTTTGAAGCGGATTATTATTCGGAAATCTATGTCCGTGTCGCGGGAGCCGACGCTTTTAACAACGGCAGCAGCGAGTATGAACAGATTGTGGACGCTGCGGAGGATGAGATCAAAGCCCTGGAAGATCAGATCGTCACCCGCCGGTACCGTCAGGTTATCAGCGAAGCAAACCGGGAGATTGAGGACGGGAAAACAGAAATCACGGACGGTCTGAAAGAACTGGAGGATGCCCGTACCGAGCTGGATGACGCAAAACAGGAACTGTCCGACGCGGAGACCGAACTGGATGACGGACAAAAAGAGCTGGAGGACGGCGCGGAGGAGCTTACGGACGCGGCCGAAAAGCTGGAGGATGCCCGTACCGAACTGGATGACGGGGAGAGCCAGCTTCGGGATGCGTATGACCAGCTGGCAGAAACGAAGGAGACGCTGGAATCCGGAGCGGAGCAGCTGCAGGAAGCAAGCGAGCAGCTGGAGAGCGCCTATACCCAGCTGACCGACGGAAAAGCGGAGCTGGATGCCGCAAAGAAGACGCTGGACGAAAGCGCCGCCGTTCTGCAGGAAAAACAGGCGGAACTGGATGCCGCGCATAAGGAGATGGATGCCCAGGAGGCAGCCCTGAAATCTGCCTGGCAGCAGCTGGAAGAAGGCGAAGCAGCACTCCTGCAGCAAAAAGCGGCGTTGTCGGAGGCAAAAGAAGCCCTGCCCGGACTGGAACTGCAGCTGGAACAGCTGCAGGCTGCATTGCTGATGGATCCCGAAAACCCGGAACTGCTTCTTCAGGAACAGCAGCTTTCCCAGGCGGTTGAGCAGATGAAGACGCAGATCGGGCAGGGAGACGCCCAGATCGCTGTTGCGGAGGAACAGCTGGCAGCGACCCGGGAGACCCTGACCGGAAGCCAGGAAGCGCTGGACGCCGCAAAAGGGCAGCTGGCAGCGGGAGATGAACAGCTTGCCGCCGGGAAAGGGGAGTATGAAGCCGGACTGCTGCAGTATGAAGAGGGAATGAAGACCTGGCAGGCGTCGGCTGAGGCTTATCAGAGCGGACTGGAGGAGTATCAGAAGAATCTGGCGGAATACGAATCCGGCCGGCAGCAGTATGAAGAAGGCCTGAAGCAGTATGAGGAAGCCCGTCAGGCTTTTGAAGACGGGAAAAAAGAGTATGAAGACGGTCTTTCGGAATACAGCGATGCCGTCGGAGAATATAAAGACGGCCTGCAGGAATATGAAGACGGTCTTTCGGAATACCGGGATGGCCTGAAGGAGTACGAGGACGGGGAAAAGGAGTATCAGGACGCCTTCGATGAGCATATGCCGGAAATCGAAGACGGAAAGCAGGAGATCAAAAAAGCGGAATTCGACCTGCGCCGGCTCGGGGAACCGAAGCTGTACGTCCTGGACCGGGACGCGGTCCCGTCGGCCGTGTCCTTCGACGAGGACGCAAAGCGGATGGACAACCTCGGCAATGTTTTTCCGGTGATTTTCTTCCTTGTGGCGGCCCTTGTCAGCCTGACCGCGATGACCCGGATGGTGGAAGAGCAGCGGCAGCAGATCGGAACGTTAAAAGCCCTGGGCTTTTCCGGCCGGACCATTGCCTGGAAATATCTCAAATACGCGCTGATTCCCACACTGGCCGGCGGCGTAATCGGAGTGCTTGCCGGGGAAATCATTATTCCGAAAGTGATTATTGATTCCTACCGGATGATGTACACCGGGCTGGACCGGACACTGACGCCCTTTAATGCCGGGCAGGGGATTCTGGCCGTCGTGCTCGCGGTAATCTGCACTTCCGCCGCGGCGCTGGCTGCCTGTTACCGGAAGCTGGTGGAACGGCCGGCGCAGCTGATGAGACCGGAAGCGCCGAAAAACGGGCACCGGGTTTTTCTCGAAAGGATCCGGCCGGTCTGGAAGCGGATGAATTTTACGGCAAAGTCGACCATCCGCAACCTTTTCCGATACAAAAAGAGGCTCTTCATGACGATCGTGGGTAT
>CADBNG010000062.1 GCA_902795985.1 uncultured Lachnospiraceae bacterium | reverse complement strand
AGTCCGGAAAGGAAACCCGGGGCGTACTTCGAATCCCGGAGGTGCTGACCGCTTCCCGGCCGCTCCTCGTAAATTCCCTCCCTGCCGATCCGGGCATTTAAAACGTCGCCGCAGACAAAGATCCGGTCGGGCCGGATCTTCTGAATTGCGCGAAGAACCCCGTCATACGGCTGATCATGCAGATCCGCTGCCAGAACCAGGGTCTGTTCTTTCCGGATATTTGCTGGAATCGTATAGGTTCGGATTTTCATCGGCAGGCTCCGTTTTTCAAAGGGATCAGGACCGTTTCCGGATCTTTTTAAGGATCGTGCGGATCAGCTCCCGGTTAAAATAGAAAAACAGGAACGCGCCCAGGACCAGATTGACCGCGTCCAGCCAGATGATCCGGAAATAGCAAAGAGCCAGCATTCCGCAAAGGATCAGAAGCATCAGCGCCTGCATTTTCGGATAGGCTTCAAAGGGCTGGAATTTCCGTACGTTGATCAGCCGGTAGAAAAACAGGACCAGATAAGCGGCCAGCGTGGAAATCGAACCGGCCCAGATGCCGATCACATTTACAAAGGCAAAATCGACGGCCAGATTGATGCCGGCGGCAATGACCGTGGAGATCCCGATGCTGACGGTCCGCTTGTGCGCGGCATAAATGCCGTCAATGAAAGCGGACAAAATGAAAAAGAACATGCCCAGGATCAGGACGGGCATCTGATAATAGGCCTCGTCATAGGCCGGATTGATCAGGAAACGGAACAGGATCGGCGTGCCGGCGATCAGCGCCGCGGTAAAACCGAAAGTGGCCGAATAGATCTTTTTAAACATTTTGGAGAAGTACTCTCCCGCGTCCGCGTCGTGGACCGCGAGGGACGCGTTCTCCTGCCAGGCCATCAGCAGCACGTTCTGGACGATCGTCAGGATGCTGGGGATCTTCGTGGCGGCGGCATAGACCGCGTTGGATTCCACGCCGAGGAAGCCCGTGATCACAAAACGGTCGGAAAGCTTCAGAACCCAGGAAGAAAGGTTGTTCGGCACCATCGGCCAGGAATACTTCAGCAGCGCCTTCAGCTGTCCGGACGAACGGTTCGCAAAGGAAAAATAGCTCCACAGACGGATCCTCATGGCCGGATAGAGAGTGCCGGCGATCTGGCCTGCCGTCAGGGCGATCATCACGCCCAGCAGTCCGTCCCGCCGCACATAGATCAGCACTACAACACAAATGGTATAAACGACGGAAAGAAGGATTGCGCCTATGGAGAAGACCTTGTTGTAGCCCAGGCCTCTGGCGATCTGACCGACGATCAGGCGCATCATATCAAAGAAGAAGTACAGGGCGATAAAGACGCGGACGCCTGTTCCGAAATTCGTAAAGAAAAACTGAACAATAATGCTGGCGGCCAGGGATATGGGCACGGTAAAACAGAAGATTTCCGATATGATCTTCGAACAGCCCTCATGGTCTCCCCGGACGTCGATCAGGAAACGGAAAGCCGCGGTCTGTACCTGCAGCGTGGCAACGGGAATCACCAGCATGACCAGGACGGTGATCAGGTCATAGGTACCGAATTCCGCCTTGGATAAATAAAGGGTATTGGTCAGAATGGGCAGAGTAATAAAGGCAGTGAACTTCGGAAGGACCCTGCCCAGGGATAGAACGGCGGTGTTTTTGACAAATTCGCTTTCTCTGCTCAATGTTTTCCGTTATTTCTCAAAAGAAGATTTTTCCGGGAACAGCTGCTGCATGCATTCTTCCAGTTCGGCCCGGACGGTATCATACTGCGCGTCGCTGACGCTGTCGTTGATGCAGACGCATTTGTATTTTCTCTGCTTCAGGACATTATAGATGAACCCGTTGTGCGCGGGATCGTCATTCAGTTCAAAGGAGGCGCCGAATTTCGGGCTTCTCGGCATGAATTCTCCCTTTGCCATCTGCCAGTAGGAAAAGATCCAGTGGTTGTAGTCCGTGTTTTTCCGGAAGCGGTGGGAACTGACGTATTCCAAAGCAGATTCTTCCTTTTCCCAGAGCTCCTCGTAGGTATGCTTAAGGTATGAATAACAGCAGTGGTAGGACCGGATCCCCGGGAAAAAGTCCCACGGGGCCAGGGTCAGGGTCTTGATCATTTCCTTTCCGTACACCGGGGCGAACCATTTGGAAAGGTGTTTCCGGATGGTCCGGTGCTTGTTGAAATGCTTATTGATCATCGCCATGTTCACGACCGACACCAGGCTCATCTGATCCGTCCGTTCATTCGGATTATACCGGCTGCTGACGATTGCGGCCGGCCGGAGGATGGCGGTATCGCAGGGGAGGCCGTTCTTAAAGAAGTCTTCCTCCCGCGTCGGAGCCAGTAAAAGCATATCGTCGTTGAAATACACAAAATGCTCGGAAAGCGCCCCGATCCGGTGCAGGTTCATATCAATGGTCCGGCTGGAAAACGTAGGCAGGAACTTTTCCGGAATATATTCATCATGGCGGACAATGACCAGTTTTTCATTCACCGTATTCAGCCATGCCGGAAGATGGCCGCAGGTCACAAAGAAAATCCGGTTCACAAACGGCGCGTTCTTCTCCATCGAACGCAGCAGATACCGCAGGGAATCCCAGTCCCGGTACCGGCTGTCCCGGGAATCGCTCCCTTTCTCCGAATATTTCGCTTTTTCCGCCTGCCAGACGGGATCGCCCCCGTCCACCCAGGTGATCACAAAATCGATCGGGTGATTCGCCATCTCTTATGCTCCTTACTACCTGGCGGCACGGGGACGGTTCTCTGTCGCCAAAACATTTATTTGGCGACAGAGAACCGTCCCCGTGCCGCCAGACCCGCAGGT
>CADBNG010000061.1 GCA_902795985.1 uncultured Lachnospiraceae bacterium | reverse complement strand
GACGGACATAGGGAGTAAACATAAATGGAAAAAGAAGTCATGATCCGGATCAACGGAATGCAGTTTGCGGAAGCCGCAGGCCAGCAGGAGCCCGTGGAAGTTATTTCACCCGGAAAATACTATTTTAAAAACGGAACCCATTATCTTATCTTCGAAGAGATTGATACGGATGACGGGGGGAGCAGCGAGAACATGATGAAGTTTCGCGATTCCTATCTGGAAGTCAGCCGGAAGGGCGAAATCAACGCCCGCATGATTTTTGAAACGAACAAAAAGACCAAATCGTATTACGGAACGCCGTTCGGTGTGATGAATATCGGGATTTCCACCACTTCGGTGGAACTGCATGAACAGGAAGACTCGATCGGGGTGACCGCGAATTATGCCCTGGAAATCAACGACGACTATATCGCGGACTGCAGGATTTCCCTGACGGCCCAGCCGAAAAGCCGCGGGCTGGGGCTCAGTTCGTAAAAGGCTCCAGCATCGATTCCACCAGATTTTTAAAATAACGTCCGGGGTATTTCTGATCCTCGGCGCTTAAATCCTTCAGATAAACGGGCGTGCCGTAGACAATGGTAACGCTCGTTTTTCGAAGCCACGGGAAATGGGCTTCCCAGATATCGTCGATTTTTGCCAGGGCGACGGGAACGACGGGACAGCCGGATTTGGACGCAAGACGAAAACTCCCGTCCTTGAACTCATTGAGGGGAAGAAGGGCTTCGGCGCGGTTGCGTCCGCCTTCCGGGAAAATGAAAACGGAAATGCCGCTTTTCAGCCGGTTGATGCCCTCCAGAATCATCTTGAGGGAAGCTTTCATGTCGTGAGGGTCGAAGAAGAGGCACATCATCATTTTGCCCCACAGGCCGAAAAGGGGAATGTTCTGAAGCTCTGCCTTGGCAACGTAGGAGGTCGGCCGGTTGCACAGGGCATAGGTCAGAATAATATCAAAGTAGCTTCGGTGATTGCCGATATAGACCACCGCCTGATCCTTCGGAACCTGTTCGAGCCCTTTTACGGTCACCCTGGTTCCGGCAATGAAAAGAAGCCCCCGGAACAGGAAACTCATCCAGAAGCGGGCGATCCTTTCGGCCTTCCACGGATCCTTCCCGTGAATGAATGCCATGCAGATCATTGCGGGAATGGCGATTATAACATATACTACTACCCAGATCAGTGCGATAATTGTCCTCATGCCGCCATCCTATCACAAAAGGACGGGCCGGACAAGAGCACAGACGGAACAGGGGGCGAAGGGGACAGTCCCCTTCGCCCCCTGTTCTGTCCCTTTTGTGCTGAAAAGGAGAAAAGATGGAGAGAAAAGCTTTTGCGAAGCTGAATATAGCGCTTAAGATTACGGGAACAAGGCCGGACGGGTATCATGACCTGGATATGGTTTTTCTGGAGGTCGGCCTGGCGGATGAAGTGTCGTTCAGAAAAAGAGCGGAGGGCATCCGGCTGTCGTGCTCCGATCCGGAGCTTCCGGTGGATGAAAGAAATCTGGCTTACCGGGCGGCAAAGCGGATGGCGGAAGCGTTCGGAATTAAGGAAGGCGTGGAAATTCATATCGACAAGAAGATTCCGGCCCAGGCCGGTCTGGGCGGCGGCAGCAGCGATGCCGCCTGCGTGATGACGGCGATGAGGGATCTTTTTGTACCGGAGACGGAGGATGCGGTCCTGGAAAAGCTGGCGGAGCCGCTGGGCGCGGACGTGCCGTTCTTTATCCGGGGAGGCTGCCAGAGGGCGAAGGGAAAAGGTGAAATCCTTTCCGACGCGGGCCGTTTCGTGCCCTGTTCGATCCTGATCGTCAAACCCGAAGCCAGCGTTTCCACACCCTGGGCGTATCACGCCTATGACGGACAGGGGCGGTCCGGGGCGCCGGTTGATGTGGACTCGGTGGAAAAGGCCATTCGGACAGGCGATCTTTCGATGCTCTGCGAGGTCATGGGCAATGATCTGGAAGAACCGGTCATGCAGAGCTTTCCGGCGATCCGCCGGCTCCGGGAAGAGATCCTTTCAAACGGCGCCGACGGCGCGCGGATGACCGGCAGCGGATCCGCGGTTTTCGGCCTGTTTTCCGATGAAAAAAAAGCGGCAGCCGCCGCTGACGCTTTATCCTCCGTTCCGGAATATCAGTGTTTTCTTACTCATAGCGCAGAGCGTCAATAGGATTCAGATTGGAGGCCTTGATGGAAGGCGCCAGTCCGAAGATGATCCCGATCGCCATGGAAAACAGAACGGCGATGATCACCGCGGGAATGCTGATCGAGACCGGAATCAGCGCAACGGCGGAAATGATCCGGGAAAGCAGGATTCCGCAGACAACACCCAGAATGCCTCCAATGCCGCTTAAGATCACGGCTTCCGTCAGGAACTGCGACCGGATGCGGCGTTTTTTTGCGCCGAGGGCTTTTTTCAGTCCGATCTCCCGGGTCCGTTCCGTTACGGAAACCAGCATGATATTCATAACGCCGATACCGCCGACCAGCAGGGAAATCGAGGCAATGCCGATCAGCAGGACGTTCGCGGAAGAGGAGAGCTGCTGCAGCTGCGTCGCTTCCTGGGCCAGGTTGCTGCTCTGATATTTCAGCGTACTCTCCGAATCGGTCTTCAGATACTGGTTCAGAAGATCGGCGGAGGCCTTTCCGACGCGTGTCATATCGTCGGTGGAGGCGGCTTTCACCATGACATGCACCGGTTCGTCATACATGAAGACGTCGGGCCAGAGCCGGTCCGGAATATAGACGGCGCCGACCGCTTCGCCGACATATGTCTCGTAATCTTCTACGGAATTAATCACCGGTTCAAAAACGCTTTTTTTATCCGCCACGCCGATGACGGAGAAGGGCTCACCGTTAATATCGATCGTCCGGCCGATGGCTTCGCTGCCGCCGAAACCGTTCTGCATCAGCTCTTTATTGATAATGGCAACCCGTTTGTTCTTCCGGATATCTTCCGGGGAAAAACCGCGTCCGCGGATGATCTGCATGCCGGCGGTCTCAAAATAGGAGCCGTCGATCCCGAGCACCGAACTGCCGCTGAAATGCTGGTTCTTATAGTACAGGCTGTCGATCCAGGACCGTCGGTGATACAAAGAAGCGTTCACCGTGCCGGGAATATCCAGAAGCCGGCTGCGCATCTCTTCGCCGAAGACCGGAACCCCTTCGGGCGGGTCGGAATAGGAAAAGTCCGCTTCCCAGCCGTTTTCGTACAGCATGACGTCCACGGTATTGGTTCCGTCGCCGATCAGGTTGTTCTTGATCTGGTCATTCGTTCCCTTGATGGTGGAAACCACGGCGATGACGGCCGCGATGCCCACGATAATGCCCAGCATCGTCAGGAAGCTGCGCATCTTATGGGACCATATTCCTTTAAAAGAAAGTCGGATATCTTCCAGCATCTTTCATTCTCCCCGGTCCAAAGGCCGGCTGCGGCGGAAACGTTTTCCGGATCATTAGTAATAGAACGATTCTTTTTCCACGGCCGGAGACCCTTCCTTCACGCCTTTTCCGTAGGGGAAGGCAATGAAGTCCTTCTGGGAAAGGCCGCTGCGGATCTCCAGATACATGCCCCAGAGGGATTTTCCGGTCATGATATACTGCTTCTGCAGAACGTCGTTTTCCGAGCGGTAGACATAGCTGCCCCGTTCATCGCTGCGGATGAACATTCTCGGGATCAGCCATGACTCGGAAAAGCCGGTCTCTTCGGAATCAAAGCGGACTTCGCACATCTCCCCGATGGACATGTTAATATCGGTTTCTTCCACGGAAGCGATCACCGGATACCAGGAGGAATTGGGATTGCTTTCGCCGAAATAACTGTCGGAAACCGGGGTTGTGCCGATTTCGTCCACCGTTGCGGTAAAGTCGGAGCCGGATTCATATCCGGTACCGGAAAGGGTGTCTCCGGGTGTCACATCCGCAAGATCCAGTTCGTTGACCAGAACGGTGATCCGGTAGTTTTCGTTCCCCTTGATACGGATCAGCACGTCCTGGGGCGAGATTTCTTCCGGATCGGCCAGTTCGGCGACCACTCCGCTGATGGCCGCTTTTACTTCGCCGGTTTCACTGACCAGCTGGTCCTGCTGGTAGGCAAGCTGCGCGGCCTTGAGGTCCAGATTCAGGACTTCGATATCCTTCTTTTTCTCGTCGATCATCTCCGCCAGTTCCTGGCGGCTGTACATATAATCTTCGGAAGAATCATCGAAGGAATAGTCGTCATAGTAATAGTCATCGTAATAATCATCGGAGTCCGGGTAAACGGTCTCATAACGCTCATAGGGCGCCGGGGTAAAGAAGGAAAAAAGACCGAAATAGCGTTTGGACTGGTCCAGCATTACGTCCGCGCCATCCCCGTTGAATACGAGAATGTCCGAAAGCTTCCAGTCGGAATCCAGCGGATCCTTCTTTACTTTTACATACAGAGAAGGCGTTTCTGTGGGTTCCGGTGTCGGTGTTTCGGTTGGTTCCGGTGTGTCGGTGGGCTCGGGCGTATCGGTAGGCTCGGGCGTGTCGGTAGGCTCGGGCGTATCGGTGGGCTCGGGCGTATCGGTGGGCTCGGGTGTATCAGTGGGCTCGGGCGTATCGGTAGGCTCGGGCGTGTCGGTGGGCTCGGGCGTATCGGTAGGCTCGGGCGTGTCAGTAGGCTCGGGCGTATCAGTAGGCTCGGGCGTATCAGTGGGCTCGGGCGTGTCAGTAGGCTCGGGCGTATCAGTAGGCTCAGGCGTATCAGTGGGCTCGGGCGTATCGGTAGGCTCGGGCGTATCGGTGGGTTCCGGCGGATCCGGGGTAGGAGTATCCGGTTCCAGCAGGACATAGGTTACGTATAAAGCGGGAGAAGCGGAAACCGTTTCACCGGAAAAGGCCGTCAGGGAAGAAGAGGATTCTTCCGGTTTATACGGTTCGTAATCCGTGATTTTCTCCGGAATATCACTTCCGACGATGGTGAAAGTGCCGAAGAGCGCCAGGGTTTCGCCTTCCTCCTCATCCTTTTCATCCGTTTTTTTGTCCGTTTCTTCGTCGGCCTTTTTATCTTTCTTCTCCGGCTCCGCATCCCCGTCGGATTCTTCTTCATCCGGGTCGGAGGACATCTGACCGTAGAGGTTCAGGGTTACGGAATAACCGGTTTTGCGCAGTGCCTGCAGGAATTCTTTTTTGATAACGGTTTCGGCGGAGCAGTTGAATTCCTGTCCGTCTTCCGTCAGATTCCCGCTGTCCAGAACGGAGAGCAGTTCCAGCGGACCGTGGTCGATTTTTTTCTCCGGCTCCTCCGGTTCCTCCGGGACATCCGGGATGTCGTAGGAATCATCCGGCAGATATTCGCTGGGAATCAGGTTTCCGAGCCGCAGAAGCTCCCGCTCGGCCTTGCCGATCTGGCTCTGCAGCAGGGCGATCTTCGCCCGGTCGGAGTCCAGATTCAGATTCAGGGAAGTCTTGTCATACACGACCAGCACGTCGCCTTCTTCGACCGTGTCGCCTTCCGATACGCGGATTTCCGTGATCAGGCCGTCATGAAGAAGAATGTCCTGGGCATGCCCCTGGGTTACCGAAGCGGTATAGGAAGAAGCGTCTTCGAAATTCGTTGTACTGATCGTACTGACCGGGAAGACGTCCACGGGCTTGACGGAGTTTTTGCGGTAAAAATAATAGCACAGAGCCGTCACCGCCGCCGCGATGACGGCGAGGATGATGACAATTTTCAGAACTTTTTTTCCTTTTTTATTCATGGGCAGGATCCTCCGCCGGCACGTCGTGATAAAGCCGTCCGTCCCGGATCAGCACAATGCGTTTCGCGTGCTCGGCGATTTCCCGTTCGTGGGTGATCATGATAATCGTTACGCCTTCGGCGTTCAGTTCCGCGAATAATTCCATAATCTGGCGGCCGGAAGCGGTGTCCAGCGCGCCGGTGGGCTCATCCGCCAGGAGAATGGGCGGCCGCAGAGCCATGGCTCTGGCGATGGCGACCCTCTGTTTCTGTCCGCCGGAAAGCTGTCCGGGAAGAAAGTCCATCCGTTCGGCCAGCCCCATACGGGAAAGGGCTGCGGCGGCCGTCTGCATGCGTTCTTTTTTCCGGATGCCTGCATAGAGCATGGGAAGGGCCACGTTTTCAATGGCGGTTTCCCTCGGCAGCAGGTTGAAATTCTGGAAGACAAACCCGATGGAACGGTTCCGCAGGGCCGCCAGCTGGTTGTCCGTTTTTTCAAAGACGCTTTCCCCGTTCAGGACATACGTCCCGGAGGTTGCGCTGTCGAGACAGCCGATGATATTCATCAGCGTCGTTTTTCCGGAGCCGGAGGGACCCATGATCGCCAGGTATTCCCCTTCTTCCACGTCCAGATTGATATCAAAAAGGACAGGAACCTGCATTTTCCCGGTATCATAGCTTTTATTGATATCTTTCAGACGAATGATCATTTCCTGCGTTTACCTGCCCGAAACCGGGTCCTGCTTTCAGGGTTCCATGTCCGGTTCTGCTTCCAGGACATCTTCAGCCGGAGCGTCAAAATCCGCATCGTCGAGTCCGGCGCCGGTATCGCCGATATCTCCAAAACCTTCCAGCTCTTCCTGAGGCAGTCCCGGATTATCGGTTTCCTGTGTTTCTTCTTCCGGAACGACGTATTCGGAGGTGGTCGGCGCGCCTTCGCGGCAGGAGCTGTCGGGCCAGGCGATGTAGTCGGTCAGCTCAAGACCGGAAGTGATTTCGATCTGGTCGGTCTCCTCGAAGACCTGTCCGGTGACAACCGGACGCTTTTCCAGACGGGCGCCGTCCGACGGTGCCGCCCAGACGTACGTGCCGCCGTCTTCCCCGGTGACAAGCCAGCCGCTGTCCAGCCAGATGCCGGACGCGGTGGGATTCTCGCTTACGGAAGGCTCCAGTGTTACATGCTGGCCGATCATCAGACCGTCGGTGGAGTCCAGCTCCACATAAAAGGCGTATTTGGAGGCGGACTCGGAGGAGCTGCCCATATAAATGCTGTCGTTGGACTCCTTGTCCGTATTCTGCGTGTCGATTTCCGCGATGGTTCCTTCCCAGGTCTGGTTCTCGTCCGCCCGGGAACGGACCGTCAGCCGCTGCCCGACAAAGATGCTGCCGATATTCGTTTCGCTGATCCGGCCTTTGACGCGGAAGTTTCCGTCGGCCTGGACGACGATAAAGACGCTGCTGGGACTGCCGGTTTCGTCAATGCTGGTGCCTTTGATGATGGCGTCCGCGTCGTTGACCACCGTAACAGTACCGCCCATTTTCGCCGTCACAGTGGAATTATTGATGGAAGCCTGCTTCTGTTTGATTTCGGATTCCTTGGTACGGATGTCGTAATTCGACTGGGCAATGTCGGCCTGCAGCTGGGCAATCTGGGCGGAGTAATCGAGGCGGTCCGCGTCGGAGAGCTTCTCCATGTCCTTGGACAGCTGTTCGATCTGCGTGGTGTTGTTGGACACCTCGGTTTTCGTTTTTTCAATCTCCAGATTGATCTGGTCAATTTCCAGGGAAATGCTTTCGGTGTCGTAGGAAAAGAGCGGATCGCCTTCCTTTACGGAATCCCCGACCTTGACAAAAAGCTCATTGAGGCGGCGTTCGGTATCAAATTCCGTGGATTCGGTTTTCTGGGTCTCCACCTTGCCCGAATAGCGGCTGCTGTATCCGCCGTAGGACTGGAGAATCTCCACGGACTGAACATAGATCTTTTCACCGGCATCGGCTGCGCGGGGACGGATCAGGAAATACCAGGCGGCAGCGGCGGTGGCAGCCAGAACCAGTATCAGGATGAGGATAAGTACTTTCTTTTTCATGATTTCCATCGGTCGGCAGTCGGGTTTAGAACAGGAAAGGGAGAAACAACGCTTCTCCCTTTCCTGACGAATGACTGCAGATTTTTACATTTCTCCGCGTCCTTTTTTGAGAAGGACATCAATCTTGGTCTCTTTTTTATTCTTTTTCTTTTTGCTGTTCAGCGAGGTGCGCAGGCTCCGGACTTCCACGATGTACAGTCCGCTGACCGAGGCCTTGATCTCCGTTTTTACGGGGATCTGTTCATAAACCTTGGCATCCGCGATAAAGGACATGATCCGGGGGCCTACCTTGGCCTTGACGATCGGGAACCGGCGCCAGCGGAAATACCAGGGAATCTGGTCGACGACCATCTGGGGCATGCCTGCCTTGGTGATCCTCATTTTTTTCTTGTCGATGACAAGCATGGAGACCACCTGTTTGGTCGCGTCGATCTGTTCCTGCTGTTCATCCAGCTTTTTCTGGTTGCGTTTGCCGAGAAAATAAAGCACGGCGATTCCGGCACCGACCACGGCCAGAATGATGATCAGATTTCCCCACCAGGGCATATCGGTTACCTCCGAGTTATAATATACATCCAGCCGGGCGGAGCAGAATGGAACTGCTTTTTGCCAGCGGCATATCAATTTGATATTTTAACATTACAGGAAGTAAAAGGCAAGGGTAAACATTGCCATTAAAATGGACGTGTGATATAATCACTCGGAATCGAAGACGGTCGGAAGTACCGGCGCGGACCGCGCAGAAAGAAAAGGAGAGCCGGATGTCTGACAATTCAAACGAAAAGAAGGAAGACTGGCTGGACGAGGACGACAGCGGATTTTACGGGGAACCGGAAGACTGGTTCGGAGGCGCCGCGGAAAACCCGGCGGGCAGGCCGGAGCCGGAGACGGAGGCCCCCGCAGCCGAAGACGTGCCGAAGGACACCAGCCCCATAAAGGTTTTCCGGGAGACGGAGCCGGAAGAAGAACGGACCGAATGGGCGGAAGACATCCGGATTTCGGAGAGCTCTTCGGAGGATTTCGTTCCGGAGCTGGCAGATCTTCCCGAAGAAACCGAAGAATCCGGAAAAAAAGGGCGCTTCGCCTTTCCGGGCATCTTTTTCGGGAGAAAGAAAAAAACCGGACCGGAACCCGAACCGCAGGAAGCGGAAGAGCCTTCCGGAAAACGGTTTGGTGCCTTCATTAATAAAAAGGCCCTTCGTTTT
This sequence comes from uncultured Lachnospiraceae bacterium, assembly GCA_902795985.1. The sequence goes on along the minus strand of CADBNG010000061.1, from coordinate 4,019 downwards.
GCGGCACTGGGCGCCCTTTGCGCCGTGGCCGTGTTTGTTATCGTACTTGCGGCGACGCGCCTCCCGAAAACCCAGAAGGCCGGACCGGAGGAAGAAACCGAGCCGGAAGAGGTCATTATTACGGAAAATGTTGGCGTCTCGTCGGTGCGGCATCTTTCTTTTCCGCGGCTTTCGGTGGAAGAAACGGAAGATACCCTTTCGGTCAACGAATTTTCACAAATTCTTGCTACGCTTTACGAACGCGGCTATGTCCTGGTTGATCCCTACGCCATTGCGTCGATCGGCGTGGACGGAAAAGCCGTCCTTTCGGAGGAAGTGGAAGTTCCGGAAGGAAAGAAGCCCCTTCTGCTTTCGCAGCGGGACGTTCCGGACACCGAAAACCGGGAACCGGGGCTTTTTGCCGATAAGCTGGTGGTATCGGGAGAGGGCTATATCACCTCCCAGTACGACGACGGCGAAGGCAGTGTCTGGCTGGAGGATCTGGACGTGATCCCCGTTGTGGAGACATTCCTCCGGGATCACCCCGATTTTTCCTTTGACGGGGCGAAAGGGATTGCGGCGCTTACGGGATATAACGGGATTCTGGGCTATGATCTGGAAAACGACAGCGAATCGGAGAAAAACATGGCCGATATTCTCCGGGAAGCCGGCTGGCATTTCGCGTCGAACGGTTTCCGGGGAATCAGCTACGGCAGTGAGTATTCGCTGATTGAATCGGATACATCTTCCTGGGAAGAAGTGATCCGCCCGATCGCCGGGAATACCGACCTGATCATCCTGCCGCGGAAAACGGATATCGGCAGCTTCGCTCCGTACAGCGCGGACAATCCGAAGTTCACGCTGCTCCACGGGTGCGGATTCCGTTATTATTTTATCCACGCGCCGGAGACGCCGGGCTTTCTGCAGGCCGGAAACGGCTTTGTCCGCCAGGCGATCTGCGAGATTGATACGGCGGCGGATTTCCAGAAGCTTCTGGATGAAGGAGCAATCTGATCCGGACAACAAAGCGGAGTATCCAGGGGAACGGTTTTGGATTTCCCTGCCGCTTTGCAGATATATAAGACACAAGGAAAGAAGGAAATACGGACATGAAAAAATGGATCGCAGTAATCGCCGCAGCGGCAATGGTTCTTTCGCTCGCGGCATGCGGCAGCACGGACAACACAACACAGCAGGCCTCTTCTGAGACAGCGGCAGCTTCTTCGAGCGTACAGGAAGCCTCCTCCGCGGCCTCTTCTTCGGAAGCGTCCGTGACGGAAAGCTCTTCCGCGTCCGCGACGGAGGAGACCTCGGCGGTTTCCGCTTCTTCGGTATCTTCGGAGACCTCTTCGGTATCCGAAACCGATGAAACGTCGGAGGACGAACTGCTGAGCATTCCCATCGTTGACGAGGACCTCTCCCCGGAGGAATGTGTTGAGCTCGGAAACTATAAGGGCCTTGAAGTCGAGGATACCTATGTTGCTCCGACACAGGAGAATGTGGAAGCCTATATGAATTCCATGCTGGCTCCGACCGCGGTGGAAGATGAAAACGCGGAGGTTGCGGAAGGCGATACCGCCAATATCGATTACGTCGGAAGACTGAACGGCGTGGAATTTGACGGCGGTTCCGCGGAAGGTTATGACCTGGTCATCGGCAGCGGCAAGTTTATTCCCGGATTTGAAGACGGCGTGATCGGCATGAAAAAAGGCGAAGTGAAGGATATTGATGTCACTTTCCCGGAAAACTACAGCAACAGCGAACTGGCCGGACAGCCCGTGGTTTTCACCGTTACGCTGAATGAGATCAAACAGACCCCCGAGCTGAACGACGAATGGGTCCAGGCCAATATCACCGACAGAGTCCCGGACGTAACGACGGTGGACGGATTCAGGGAATACCTGATGGACTATTTCACAAAGTCCGCCCAGCAGCAGGCAAAATCTTCCATGCAGCTTGCGCTGTGGGATCAGGTAATGGCGGACACGACGGTGAACAAGATCCCGAAATCCTATTATGATTTCGCTGTGGAAAACTTCCAGCGCCTGAATGAAAACGACGCCCAGAGCTACGGAATGAATCTGGACGAGTTCCTGGAGGCAAACGGAATCACGGATGAGAATTACGAGCAGCTGAAAGATTCCTATGCGCGGGAAGCTTCCATGAACAATCTGGTTTCCGACGCTGTCTGGAACGCGGAAGGCATGTCCTTTGAGAGCGAAGAATACGTCAGCGCGCTGGCGGAGATCGCTGAGTCAATGGGCGGTGTGACCCAGGAAGACCTGATCGAGCAGTACGGTCAGCAGACAATCGAAAACTACGGAAAGAACTACGGGGTGCTTGCCCGTGTCATGTCCTATTCGACGATCCTGCCGGCTGCGGGAGCGGACGATGCGGCAGAAGCAGCTACGGAAAGCAGCACGGAAACCACGTCGGAAAGCTCCGACGGAGAATAAACAACTTCTGCTGTCTGAAAACGGCAGTATCACCCGGGGACCGGTTCCGACCAGTCCCCTGTATTCCATTTAAGGAGAAAAAAGATGAAGATCGGAACAAAATGCGTTCAGAGCGGCTATGTGCCGGGCAACGGTGAACCCCGTCAGCTGCCGATCTGGCAGAGCACGACCTGGAGATATTCGACCAGCGAGGAAATGGGTGCGCTGTTCGATCTGGAGAAGGAAGGGTATTTTTACACCCGCCTGCAGAACCCCACGAATGACCTTGTGGCCGCCAAGATCTGCGATCTGGAAGGCGGTTCCGCGGCGATGCTGACTTCTTCCGGACAGGCCGCCTCCCTTCTGGCGGTGACCAATATCGCCGGTGCCGGGGATCATATCATTGCCAGCTCCAAAATCTACGGAGGAACCTCCAATCTGCTGGCGGTCACGCTGAAACGCTTCGGGATCGAGGTGGACCTGATCGATCCGGACCTTCCGGCGGAGAAAATCGAGCCGTATTTTAAGGAAAACACCAAAGCGGTTTTCGGGGAAATCATCGCGAATCCGGCAGGTGTGGTCCTGGATATCGAAAAATTTGCCGGTCTGGCCCATGCCCACGGAGTGCCGCTTATTGTGGACAATACATTCCCGACGCCCATCAACTGCCGGCCATTCGAATGGGGAGCCGACATCGTGGTGCATTCCACGACGAAATACATGGACGGTCATGCCATGACCGTTGGCGGGTGCGTTGTGGATTCCGGCAATTTTGACTGGGATGCCCACTCGGAGAAGTTCCCGGGTCTGACCACACCGGATGAATCCTATCACGGAATTATTTATACGCAGCGCTTCGGCAAGGCCGCGTTTATCACCAAGGGCGTTGCGCAGATGATGCGGGATCTGGGAATGTGCCAGTCTCCCCAGAACGCGTTCCTGATCAACGTCGGGCTGGAAACACTCCATTTGCGTATGCCGCGGCATTGCGCGAACGCGCAGAAGGCAGCGGAATTCCTGGCCTCCCATCCCAAAGTGGACTGGGTCAACTATGCCGGCCTGAAGACCGATAAATACTATGACCTTGCGCGGAAATATCTTCCGAACGGTGTCTGCGGCGTGCTCTGCCTCGGCCCGAAGGGCGGAAGAGATGGCGCGATGCGTTTCGTGAATGCCCTGAAGCTGGTATCCATCGAAACCCACGTGGCGGATTCCAAAACCTGCGTACTGCATCCCGCAAGCCATACGCACCGTCAGCTGAACGAGGAACAGCTGCTCGCCGCCGGCGTCGCGCCGGAGCTGATCCGGCTGTCGCTGGGAATCGAGGATATTGATGACGTGCTGGAGGACCTGGACCAGGCGCTGGCACACGTATAAGAGAAGAGACACTGTTGATATGAATAATAAAATCGAACAGCTGCTGGAGAACAGCGGCGCTGCGGCGGTCCTGATCACCGATCCGATGAATATCCGCTATTTTTCCGGCTTCAGAGGCGGAGAAGGCGCGGTTTATCTTTCAAAAAACCATCAGGTTGTGATTACGGACTCCCGCTATACGGAAGCGGCCTCCAAAGAATCGGATCTGGAGATCCGGGAGGAAGGCCG
>CADBNG010000060.1 GCA_902795985.1 uncultured Lachnospiraceae bacterium | reverse complement strand
TTCCTGATTGTCGTGCTGACGTTTCAGGAATTTATCGAGCATGCGGTTTATTCCGGGATCTACGGGCTGCAGACCATTCTGGCGCTTGCCGGACTGGCTGCTTTTGTCCTGCTGGCTCTGGAGAGAAAGAATTTCCGCAAAGCGGCCCTGATCGCGGCCGTCTGCGTCCTGGTTTTCTCCCTGGCCGGTCTGAAGGGATATACGGTTTTTCATTATCAGGCAGCGGACGTCACCCGGCAGGGATATTTCGACACCCTCCGGTTCTGGCTGCTGGTCAGCACCTACACGGCCCTGTTTCTGGATTTTCCGCTGAAGAAGTTTGCACGGCGGCTTTCCATCCCGGTGACGCTCTGCGCGGCGGTCATTATCTACTATACGATTGCTGATATGCTGTGGGGCATCTGGCCGAGACAGGTGTTCCGATGGGGCATCGGGAGCATCCAGCTGTTTTATAACCATCCGTCCGTTTTTGCGGCGCGGTGCATGCTGATACTGCTTCTGCTGATCCTTCTGTTTCCCTGCGGGATCCATTGCCGGATCGCGGCGGCGGCGATGTTCTTTCCGCTTTTTATGACGCTGCGCATCCGGATCTGGGCGCTTCTTGCGGCTGTTGCCGTACTGGTTCTTCTGAGCGCCGTGTTTAAACGAAAGCCGGACTGGAAAATCGGCATTCCTGCGGCAGCCGTCCTGGCCGTTATCGGCGGCCGGCGTTTCTACGCCTATTACCTGTCCCCGTGGCGGATGACCCGCGCCCGCGCGCAGTTTGTGGTCAATGGCTTCCGGATTGCGAAAGAAAACTTTCCCTTCGGCACGGGTTTTTCCACTTTCGGTTCACGCCAGGCACAGATCTGGTATTCACCGGTTTATTACTGGTATGATATGATGTCGGTACCGGGGTTGGATCCCCTCTGGCCCTCCTATGCCTGCGATACATTCTGGCCCATGATTCTGGGAGAAACCGGCTGGCTGGGCCTGATTGCCTATATCGGTCTGGTGGCCCTGCTGTTTACGGGGGTCTGGAAGCTGCGCAGCGTGGGAAAATGGGTCGGAGTCGCGGCGGTTTGCGCGTTTCTTTATGAAATGGCTGAATCCACCGGCGCGCTGGCCTTTTCCGATGAAACGGCCGTGGGTATCGCCCTGTTCTTCGGACTGCTGTTCGGTTCTTTCCTTCTGGGAAACAGGAAGGAGGAAGAGCCCGTTCCGGAAAGAACGGGAGCCGCGGAATAATCCGGAATGCTGCGGACAGGGGCAAAAGGCCTGTTCCGCAGACTCTGTCAAAAGGAACTGTTGACCATGAGCAGAAAATTCAAGAACATCTATTTCATCTTACTGACGGCGCTGACCATTGTATACCTGGGATGGCGCATTATCTTCACGCTTCCCTTTGACGCCCCGCCGGGAGGGATTGCTGCGGCGCTGATCCTCCTGGTGACGGAAGTGGCCGGCGGTGTGATTATGGTGATTCATTTCGGTCTGTTAAAGGGGCAGGAGAAGGAACGGGCGCCGAAGCCGGACCGGGAGGAAGCATTAAACCTTCCGGATGTGGACGTGCTGATTCCGACTTACGGCGAGCCGCTGGAACTGCTTTCCGGCACCATCAGCGCCTGTAAGAAAATGGAATATGACCCGGAAAAGCTTCATGTTTACGTCTGCGATGACAGCAGCCGTGAAGAAGTGCGCAGGCTGGCGGAAAAGCTTGGCGCGGAATATTTTTCCAGGGAAAAGAATACCGACGCGAAGGCCGGCAATCTGAACGAAGCACTTCGGAAGACGAATTCTCCTTTCGTCGCGCTCTTTGATGCGGACATGCGTCCCCGGCGGGAGTTTCTGCTCCGTACCGTTGCGTACGCGAAAAAAGACCCGAAGATGGGATTTGTCCAGACGCCCCAGCATTTCCGAAACGAAGACCTGTTCCAGCCGTTTTTCGGCGGAAGAAAGAAATGCGTGGATGAGCAGCGGTACTTTTATGAACGGATCGAGCCGGCCAGTATGCGGATCAATGCCGTGATCCTCGGAGGGTCGAATGTTCTGATGCGCCGGGAGGCGCTGGAAGAAGCCGGAGGCTTCGTTACCGGAACGCTGACGGAGGATTTTGCCACCGGTCTTTTTATCGAACGGCTGGGCTGGAATTCCTATGCGACGGGAGAAGTTCTGGCGGACGGTCTGTTTCCGGAAACGCTGGCGGATCTGATCCGTCAGAGGAAACGCTGGGCGAGGGGGTGCATCCAGTCCGGAAGGAAAGCCCGTCTGCTGCGGAGCAGGGGCCTTACCGTGCTGCAGAAGCTGCACTATCTTGTCTCTGTTCATTACTGGTATTTCCCGCTGACGCGGCTGATCTATCTGATTATGCCCCTTTTGTACGCGCTGTTCGGCATCCCGGTCATGAAGTGCGATCCTTTGCAGATGACGGTGCTGTGGCTGCCGATGTATGTGCTGTCAGTGCTGGGCCTGCGGCTGTACTCCGGAGGAATCCGGACGGCGCACCGGAGCGCGTTCTATGACTTCTGCCTGATGCCGTTTTTGCTGTTTCCGGTCCTGGCGGAAACGATCGGCCTGAAAAAAAAGCAGTTTGAAGTAACAAAAAAAGCGGGCAGTAAGGCCTCAAAGGCCGGGGCTTCCGAGTCTCTGACGGCCCGCATGCTGCCGTATCTTGTTCTCCTGGCCCTGATTGTCTGGGCTGTTGTACGCGTAATCGGGAGAATGCAGATGAATCCTGCTTATTATTATCTCTTTCTTTTATTCTGGCTGGGTTATCATGCGTTTCTGATTGTTCAGGTCCTGTGTTTCCTGGTGTCCTGCAGTAAAAGGAAGGCGCTGGCATGAGCGGTAAAGACTGTCTGCAAAAACCGGCGGTTTCCGTCATTATACCGGTCTATAAAGTGGAAGAGCACCTTTCACGCTGCGTGGAAAGCGTCCGAAGCCAGACCCTTAAGGAAATCGAAATCATCCTGGTGGACGACGGTTCGCCGGACCGGTGCCCGCAAATGTGCGAGGAACTGGCGAAAGAGGATGAAAGGATCCGGGTGATTCATCAGGAAAACCAGGGACTTTCCGCCGCGAGGAACACCGGGATCCGGGCCGCCCGGGGCGAATGGATCATGTTTGTGGACAGCGATGACGCGGTTCTTCCCGGATTCTGCGAAAAGCCCTGGAAAGCGGCGGTGGAGAGCGGCGCGGACATCGTCGCGTTTGATTACCGGCGCTATGAACTGGATGGAACCGTCCGGGATCTGTATACCCCCTACTATACGCAGGGACTTTACAGCCGGAAGGATATCATGAACGCCCTTGCCTCCGAGTGCGTCAAGGACTATGCATGGAATAAAATCTACCGGAAGGAATTGTTCGCGGCGATCCGGTATCCGGCGGGGGAGTACTGGGAGGACATGGCAACCGCCTATCTTTTATTTGATTCTGCCGGATCGGTTTACATTCTCCGTGAAATCCTGTATGAATATTATATACGGAAAAACAGTATTTCGCTGGAACGCCCTTTCCGTACGGTGACCGGGGAGATCCTGGCCCAGCGGGAGAAGGAGTATGCTTTTTTTGAAGAGCGTTATCCGCAGGCCGCGGAAAAGATGGAGTGGGCGATTACCTGCTGCGAGCTGGATTACTGTATGTACCGCTGCATGGATCCGACGGATGAAAAATACCGTGAAGTCCGCGCCCGGGTGTTGAAACGAAAGAGTTCGCGAAAAGCGCTGGGCACCCGGATCTGGCTGAAAACCCGCTCCCTGAGGTTTCCGCTCCTGTTCTGTATCCTCACGGCAGACCGGCGGAGAAGAATGAATCGAAATGCCTGAAATGATCAACATGAACAGAGATCCGGTGCCGGAAACGGAAGAGTACATCAGCGAAACCGGGCGAAAATACCACACGGCGATCGAGGCGGGCAAAAGCATGCCGAAGCTCCGCCTGGGGGAGCTTATGCGTTATCGGGAACTGATCGGACTGTTCACCCGCCGCGCGTTTGTCCTTTCCTACAAGCAGACGATTCTGGGACCGCTGTGGGTCCTGATCCGTCCTCTGGCCGGCAGCATCGTCCAGATGGTCGTTTTCGGCATGGTGGCGGCCCTCGGTACGGACGGGATCCCGATGATCCTGTTCTATCTGTTCGGCAACGCGTTATGGGGATTCTTTTCCACCTGTGTCAGCAGCAATGCCAACACGTTCACTTCCAATGCCTATCTTTTCGGCAAAGTATATTTTCCGCGGATGACGGTCCCCCTTTCCAATGTTCTGACAGGACTGATTGGCTTCGGCCTGCAGCTGATCCTGGGAGTGGTTTTGTATATCTTTTTCCTGGCCAGAGGTCAGGTGGAGGCGCCGGGCGTCCGGCTTCTTCTGGTGATTCCGATCCTCATTGTTCTGGCCATGATGGGCCTGGGGGTCGGGCTGATCGCCTCCAGCCTTACGACGAAATACCGGGATCTTCAGATCCTGGTCAGTTTCGGGCTGGGCCTCTGGATGTACTTGACCCCGGTGGTTTATCCTCTTTCCCTGGCAGCGGGGAGCAGAATGGAACTCCTTCTTAAAATTAATCCCATGACCGCGCCGACGGAGCTTTTCCGCTATGCAGTTTTCGGGAAGGGCATGGTTCTGCCCGGATCTCTTATTTATTCCCTGATTTTTGCCGTTGTCGTGCTGATTGCGGGAATGCTTTTGTTCGACCATGTGGAACGCACTTTTATGGATACGGTATAACGGATGGAACAGCAGAGCAGAAAACAGAAAAAAGCCGTGGCGATCCGCGTAAAAGGCGTGACCAAGGAATATGTAACGGGCGAGTTCGGCGGCACCACCCTCCAGAGGGAGCTGCAGAGCTGGTGGGCGAAAAAGCGCGGCCGGGAAGACCCGAACGTGCCCATCGGCATGGAAGGTCGGATCGGAAAGCGCTTTAATGCCCTGGAGGATATCGACCTGACCGTCTATGAAGGGGAAACCCTGGGCATCATCGGCCGCAACGGAGCCGGAAAAAGCACGCTGCTGAAGCTGATGTGCCGGATCACGGCCCCGACGAAGGGCCGGCTGGACCTGTACGGCCGGATTGCGTCCATGCTGGAGGTCGGCACAGGTTTTCACGGGGAGATGACCGGCCGGGAGAACGTCTACCTGAACGGTATGATCCTTGGCATGACCCGTAAGGAAATCGACGAGCGGATGGACGATATCATTGAGTTTTCCGAAATCGGGGATTTTATCGATACGCCCATCAAACGGTATTCCAGCGGAATGGTGATCAAGCTGGGCTTTTCCGTAGCCGCCCATCTGGCCAGTGAAATCATGATCATGGATGAGGTGCTGGCGGTCGGGGATCTGGCATTCCAGCAGAAATGCATCCAGAAAATGCAGGAAGAGGCGGCGAAAAACGGGCGGACGATCCTGTACGTCAGCCATAACCTGCGGACCATCCGCCAGCTGTGCAGCCGGTGCATTGTTATGGATCACGGACGGATCCTTTTTGACGGCGACGTGGAAAAGGCCATTGCGGTTTATATGAGGCGGGAGCAGGAAGAACTGCTTTCTCTCGATTTCCTGGACAAGGGCCATCCGGAATGGCTTCCGGATCCTTCCATCCAGCTGATCCGGGCAGCGTACGTGGGACGGGAATCCAACGTGTTTGAGCAGGGAGAGAAGCTGCGCTTTACAATGCGCTGGGAGATTCTTCATCCGGTCCGCAGCGCCGGCCTGCGGGTGGAACTGTGGACGATGGACGATATTCCCCAGGGAACCTATATCGTCGAACACTTCCTTTCCGGAGAGCCGGGAGAAGTGCAGGAAGCGCAGATTGATCTGGACATAGACAGCATCGGTCCGGGCGTCTACCGCATGGTTTATTCCTTCTATATAACCGACGAGTGGGGCGAAAACTATAATCTGGAAAACCAGCACGGTCTGTGTTTCGAGAAAAAGGCCATCGCTTTTGACGGAAAATGGGATCCGAGGAACTGGGGATATTTCCGGCTTCCGGGGATCCGGCTGGAAATGAAAAAAACAGGAGAGGACGGAGCGGCTTCCGGGATCGGATGATCCCGCGCCGCTCTTTGCTGTACGATGCCGGAAGTCAGCATTATCATACCCGTTTATAATATGGAGAACTACCTGGAGCGGTGCATGGACAGCGTTCTGGCGCAGTCCTTTACGGATTATGAAGTGCTTCTTGTGGACGATGGCAGTACCGATTCCAGCGGAAGTATGTGCGACGGGTATGCGGCAGGGGACGGACGGATTCATGTCATCCATAAGGAGAACGGCGGCCTGTCCGACGCCCGGAATGCCGGGCTGGACCGGGCCTGCGGCCGTTACGTCTTTTTCCTGGACAGCGATGACCGTATTCTTCCGGAAATGCTGGAAAAAACGGTACAGGAAATTCGAAAAGGCGCGGATATGGTCTTCTTCCGTTATACAACGGTAGAGCCT
>CADBNG010000059.1 GCA_902795985.1 uncultured Lachnospiraceae bacterium | reverse complement strand
GGCATTCCCTCCAGATCGCTGGGAAGCACATACAGATAGGCGTTGCTGTATAATTCCTCCATGACAATTCCCTGCTGAAAACCGGTGAAGATAATGGAGGGATCATCCCCTGCCATATCATACAGCTGCTGCACATAATCATTCGTATCCGAAGTGCCGCCGACGATCACCAGTTTCTTGTCCGTCCGGAGCTGCTGATAGGCTTTGATGAGGTAATGAATGCCTTTCTCCGGCACCAGGCGGCCCAGAAACAGGATATATTCCCGGGAGGTCAGGTCAAACTGCTCTGTGATCTCACGGGCCGGCCGGACCTCGGCCGGGTCGATACCGTTGTAGATCAGCACCGTCTCCCGTCCGTATTTCTCGCGAAAATACGTGCGGACGCCCTCACTTAGGACAATAATGCTGTCGGCATGCCGGACGGCTGCTTTCTCGCCCTGCATGATATAAAAGGAAGCGAACCGGCCCCATTTCTGGCGCATATGATCCAGTCCGTGAACCGTAACCACGACCTTCTTGCCCATCAGTTTCGGCAGCCAGCAAAGGATGCACGGCCCCTCTGTGTGAAAGTGCACCAGATCACACCGGCGGAAGGAAACCATCACCGACGCAATGATCGAAGAAGTCATGGCCGCCAGCCCGCGGCGGTCAATGGTGGGCGTCCAGATCAGATGGACTCCCTGGTATTCCCTGCTCAGTTCGCCTTTTTTCCGTAATTTTTTAAACTCTTTATTCGTCCGGTTATAACAGGTCACATCATATCCGGTCTTCACAAGATGCGGCGCAAGGTTGCTGACAACGACCTCTACCCCGCCGTCCCTGGAAGGGATAAATTTATGTCCGATCATCGCGATCCGTTTCTTTTTTTTCTGCACGTTTTTCATCCCTTTCTTTCACTGCGTCCGGGCTGCCATCTCCAGATAGATTTCCTGCAGCTTCCGTGCTTCCACATGAATGTCATACCCCGCCTGACGGATAATATCGATTCCTTTTTCCCGTTCCGTTTCCGGCTGCCCTGCCGCCAGGATCTCCCGGGCCCATTCCGAATCTTCCGCCTGAAGGGAAACTCTTCGCACCCCCGGGGAAAGCAGCACCTCATCCGTAACCCGGTCGGAGAAAACGCACGGCAGTCCGGTTGCCTGCGCCTCGATGCCGACCACGGGAAGCCCCTCAAACAGCGAAGGAAGCACGAAGCAGTCCATGGACATATACCATTCGCTGACGTCGGCCATCTGTCCCAGGAAGAGTGTCTTATCCTGAATCCCCATGGCCCGGGCTTTTTCTTCTACAGACTGTTCCAGTTCCCCTACGCCGATCAGGGCGAGGCGGGCATCGGGAACAGTCTTCAGGACCTCCGCGAAGATATCCAGCAGACGGCTGTGATTTTTCTGAATATTGAACCGGCCCACATGGCCGATCACAAAGCTGTTTTCCAGACCGTGGAGCTGCCTCAGGCGGTCGCGCTTTTCCTGCCGGAACGCGAATCGGGACACATCGATCGCGTTATGCAGCATGAATCCGGAGGCGTTCCACCGCTTTTCTCCGTAATAATAGATTCCCGCGTCCCGTCCGCAGCTCCAGTAATCGGTTGCCGCGCCGGGAAGGAGCTGCTTGCAGATCATTTTCAGCGGGTACTTGTAATCGCGGATAATCTGCGTGTTATGCGCGTGAGCGATCCGGACCCGGAGTCCCGCGTCTTTGGCGCTTTTGAGCGGATAATACCCCATGGCTTCGTTATGCGCGTGGATGATCCCTATCTCGGGATTGCCGCGCAGCAGGTCCGCCATGAACCGCTTATATCGCGGAAAATGCAGCGGGTTGAGGCCGGGACTGACGAAAACCCGCCCTCCCATGGAGCGTATCTCCTCGTCATATTCCCCGGGCACCGGTTTGTTGGCCAGAAAGTCAAACTGGATCCGGCTCCGGTCGATCTCCCGGTAATAATTCATCAGCATGGTTTCGATTCCCGCACGCGCCATATTACTGACAGAATGCAGCACACGAAGCATCTTTTCCCATCCCTCCTGTTGCTTTTTGAATCATGGCAGCGTTTCACAAACAGGCGGACACGCGGCAGGGTTCAGCGTTTCCCTCCGTTTCCGCCGTCCATTCGTAAAAGGATCCGGTACGTCCGTTCGCAGTTCTGTTCATCCCGGACCGGGTAAAAAGCTTCCAGACGATCCAGATATTTCTTCTGCATCCGGAAATCATTCCCGACGCATTCCTTTATGGCATCCACCAGCGCTTCCTCCGTTTCAACGACAGGTCCGAAGCCGTGCTCCTCATAGGAGAAGTAGCCTTCCTGATAATGGAATTTCCGGAACTCCTCCATATCGAACTGATAATAGATCACCGGCTTTTCCATATATCCGACATCGAAAAACACACTGGAATAATCGGTTATCAGCAGGCTGCAGCGCATCAGCAGGTCCTGTACGTCGTAATCCCGCCAGCCTGCCAGTATGATCCGCTCCGATGGCGAGCGGAACTTATCCAGCTCTTTCTGCAGCTCAATATGCGGATAAAAAACCAGTTTCAGATCCCGCTCCTCAAGGAGACGGAGCAGGGAGGGATTATCCATCATGGACTGAAACTGCCGGTAGAAAGCCGTTTCATAAAACTGATCTCCCTGCGGATAATCCGAGCCGCGCCAGGTCGGCATCACAAGGATCTCATTGGATGGATTGTTCCCCCGGATGAGGTTGTCAAAACGGCACAGCCCCGTGTACTGAATGACCCCTTCCGGAAAGCCGAATTCCGACACGAGGTAATCATATTCCAGCTTTCCGCCGCTGGCAAAGAAATCGACCTTCAGGGCGGGATACCTCATCCACTTCATTTCGTCCTTGATAATCCCATGCTGCAGGAAGATCTCCTTTCCTCTCGGATGGATCCCGATTTCACGCAGATGATAATAGCCCATCAGATCCGGGGCAACAGGCTGCACGTGGGTACTGATCAGCATGTCGGCTGACAGATACGCCAGATAGTGCCGGATCGATCTCCAGGATACGGTCCTGCCAAGCCGCGCGACCTTTTCATAATCCGGGCTGGTTTTGTCGATCACATAGCATGAATTAATCTGCGGCTGCTGTTCCCTTAAATACCGGAAAAACCAGTACGCGTTATCCCTGGCGTCAAATCCCCGTTCCATCACTACCCAGAGGTGGCGGTAGGTTTTGCTCGTTTTTCGCAGCACCGCAGCAACGGGCCAGAGCACCGCGAGAAGAAACACATTTTTCAGATATACCGGCAGCCGCTTCAGCTTATTCCGCATTTTTCGCCTTTCCCTGCATTTCAATAAACCAGATCTCGTCTGCTGCTTCTTCCGGCGTCGGCGCTTTCCACTGCTTTTGTTTTACCGGTTTGCGGACCCGGTAGCTGTAACTCATGGGAAGCAGTCTGAGGCCGATGCTGCTCCAGAAATAGAACGCGGTGTTATCCGTCAGATAGGTCACTGTCATATAGAGCAGAGCAGCCATATACAGCATACCGGTCTGCGTATCATGCTTCTTCATCCAGTAAGCAGGATACAGGATATAATGGATGCCTTCCCACAGGATGAAACCCAGCGCACCCAGTTCAATAAAAATCTTTAAAATATCATTGTGCAGCGGATACGGGCGGTTGATAAGGCCTGCCTGATAAAACCTGTTTACCAGATCGGTCACGCTTTCAAAACCCAGCCCCTTCCAGAAAAGCGACAGTTCATAGTAATCATTCGGCAGGCTCCACAGTACGTCGCGGCCCATCATGTCGACCCCCAGCGACTCCAGAAAGGCCACCAGGATACCGGACCTCGAAAGATAGAGATAGACCCAGAAAAACAGGGCCAGGGCGATTCCTGCCGCCATAATGACCTTCCCCGGTTTTCGGAGAAAACGGAGCAGTTTAACCAATACACACACGAGAACGACAGCCGGCAAAACGCTGCGCTTCAGACCCACCAGAATAAAAAAAACGGAAAGAATGACGCCGCAGATCCGTATTCGCTTTTCCTGCTTCGAACTGCTCGGCGCAAACATCATATAGTAAATAAAGAACTGTCCGAACAGAAAGGTGATGTCATGAATCTCCAGCGCCCGCACAAACCCTTCCGCGGTTCCGAAGGTAACGATGCACGTTACAACGGAAGAAATGCTTTCCGCGATCCCATACTTTGGCATTTCCAGCAGCATGATCGCGGCGTTAGTGGCGCACATACAGAAGAACAGATAATTGATCGCCCTGTCTTCCAGCAGATAGCACATGAAGACGACATAGATGATGGCGATCAGCTGAAACAGGATCTTCTCCCCTGCCCTGCCGATCGACCCCGCCTGGGAGAAATTCGTGATCCATATGTACATGCTGATCACGGTATAGGCGGCGATGGGGATCAGGAATATGGGAAAATAGCTCATGGCCTTTTTGAGCTTTGCGAAATCAGCGGCCACAAGGAAATTCAGGAAAGCGCAGACGATCGTCCCCAGCACGACGGCCTTAGGCAGTCCCCCATACGCATTATTGAGGACCTTCCAGTCTCCGAGACCGGCGAGAAGGGTGCAGACAATGACAAGAATCAGGATAAAAGCCGGACACTCTTTCCGTGATTCCTGCATTCTCCAGCTGTTCACGCCTGTATTCAGGAGATTATTCTGTGTCACTGCCTTTCTCCGTGATTTTCACCTCTGCAGGATCACTCTGCGCGTCCTCCGTCCCGTTTTCACCGGAAGCGATCCCGGAACCGGCAGCAGACGGTCCCGAATGCATTCTTTGTATGGCAAGCCGAAGCAGTTCCCGGATCTCAAAGACGCTGTCTGAGCTTGAAACCGCTTTGCCGAAGCTGTACCGGATCCCGTATTCCGGATTCAGGTTGTTGTATTTCGCGACCTGGCTTTTGATCGCTTCAAGAATGACATCCAGCTTTTCGGACGAACAATTCGGGTAGAAAGCGTAGAAAATGCCGCTGCCGTTATAACCCGTAAATCCATACAGGTCGCCGAAGCTCTTCAGGATCATCGCAAAACTCTTCAGCACTTCATCGCCGGTCTCACGCCCGTATGCGCTCGACAGACTGCCCAGAGAATCCATCTTCAATACCAGACAGGAGAAATTCTCATCAAGGGCCCTGCCGGAGCATTCGTCGATATACGCGTCGCATCTGGCCCGGTTCGGCAGCTGGACCGTTTTGTCCACATACCGGAAATAGTCGATAAAGTCGAGCGCTCTTCC